>DATNMT010000214.1:0-5075 GCA_035602495.1 Bradyrhizobium sp. | reverse complement strand
CCGACATGCGCAAAGCGCATTTCCTTGTTGAAATAGACCACGCTGCCGGGCGAGTGACCCGGGCAATGCAGGATGTCGAAGGTCAATTCGCCGATTCTGACCTGGTTGCCTTCTTCGAGCCAACGATCCGGCGCGAAGTCGCGCACGCCGGTCATGCCGAAACGCGCGCCGCTTGTCACGACATTGTCGAGCAGGAATTTGTCGGCGATGTGGGGGCCTTCGATCTCGACCTTGAGCGCGTCGCGCAGCTCGGCGGCGCCGCCGACATGGTCGATATGGCCGTGGGTCAGCCAGATCTTTTCGACATTGACCTTGGTTTGCTTGATCGCGGCCATGATCTTCGGCACGTCGCCGCCGGGGTCGATCACGACGGCCTTCTTGGTGCCCTCGCACCAGAGCAAGGTGCAGTTCTGCTCGAACAGCGTCACCGGAACGATGACGGCGCCGGCCTTCGCCTTGGTTTCGGTTTGTTCGGTCATTTCAGCACATTGCCGATTTTTGGGCGTTAGCCAAGGGCAGGATTGAGACACTCTCGTCGAGATAGGATCGATCGCGGGTCGCGGCTAGGTCTCGGATGGTCATTTCGGGAGCGTATTCGCGCGCCCCGCCTGTCATGCTGCAGTCGCCTTGGCGCCCGACGCGCGCCGCGAAGATTCGGCGGCCTGAACCTTGTCAGCGCGGCCGGCGTTACCCCGCACGACCCGGCGTGAGAGAAGTTTTCCGACATGAAGCAGAACGACGAATTCTGGTGGCGGCACGGGGCTTTCTATCAGATCTATCCGCGCTCGTTTCTGGATTCGAATGGCGACGGAGTGGGGGACATCGCCGGAATCATCGACCGGTTGCCTTATGTGCAAGCGCTCGGTGTCGACGCGATCTGGCTGTCGCCGATCTTTCCCTCCCCGATGGCCGATTTCGGTTACGATATTTCGGATTACACCGGGATCGATCCGTTGTTTGGCAGCATGGCGGACTTCGACGCGCTCATGCGCGCGGCCCACGCAGCCGGGCTCAAAGTCATTCTCGACCTCGTGCCCAACCATACCTCCGACCGGCATCCGTGGTTCCTCGAAAGCCGAAGCTCTCGCGATAATGCCAGGCGCGACTGGTATCTCTGGCGTGAGCCGGCCGCCGACGGCGGCCCGCCGAACAACTGGTTGTCGGAATTCGGCGGCAGCGCCTGGCAATACGACGCGGCGACACGGCAATATTATTATCACGCCTTCCTCGCCCAACAGCCGGACCTGAACTGGCGCAATCCTTCGGTACGCCAAGCCGTCTTTGACGTGATGCGATTCTGGCTTCGCAAGGGCGTCGATGGCTTCCGCGTCGATGTGATCTGGCACCTGATCAAGGACGCGGAGTTTCGTGACAATCCGCCTAATCCGAATTTTCGTGAAGGCCGGCCGCCGCACGAGCGAACATTGCCGCTTCATTCCACCGATCAGCCCGAAGTCCATGACGTGATTGCGGAGATGCGGGCCGTGATCGACGAATTCGATGGCCGTGTCCTGATCGGAGAAATCTATCTTCCACTCGAGCGCCTCGTTACCTATTACGGTCGGGATCGTGCAGAGGCGCATCTGCCGTTCAACTTTGCGCTGCTGTCGGCGCCATGGAACGCGCGAGCCATCGAGAGGATCATCCACGATTACGAGACCGCATTGCCCGCGGAGGCGTGGCCGAACTGGGTGCTGGGCAATCATGATCGTCCCCGGGTGGCGAGCCGGGTGGGGCCGGCCCAGGCGCGGGTAGCCGCGATGCTGCTGTTGACGCTGCGGGGAACGCCGACGCTCTACTACGGCGACGAGATCGGCATGCATCAGGTAGCGATCGCGCCTGATCAGGTGCGCGATCCCTTCGAGAGGAACGTTCCGGGGATCGGCGTCGGTCGCGACGGCTGCCGGACGCCGATGCAGTGGGATGCGACCCGCTACGCCGGCTTTTCGACGGTACAACCCTGGTTGCCGCTGCCTGACGATTCCGTTCATGAAAATGTCGTCAATCTCGACGCCGACGAACGGTCGATCCTCAGGCTTTACAAGGCACTGATCGGTCTGAGAAAGAAGCTGCCGCAACTTGTGTCCGGCACCTACACGCCGATCGCGGCGCAGGGAGACCTGCTGCTTTATCGACGGCAGTTCGAAGGCCGCGCGCTGGTGGTTGCCCTCAACCTCGGAGATGAACCCGTTTCGATCGAATCGGAGCCGGCAGGACTCAGTGGCGAGATCCTGCTTTCAACATTTCTGGACAGAGAGGGCGAGCAGATCGGAGACACTCTCGATTTGCGGGGCGACGAAGGCGTGATCATCGGCACGTAGCTCACGCCGGATGAGCGGACTTGCCGGCCGCATCGGTATCGATGTCGCTGCGCTTCAGCAGATAATCCAGACCGCCGACGCGGTACCAGCGGTAGCCATAGGCCTCGATCAGAAGGTTGTGCTTGCCGCGTTCGTCGGCGCGGCTGTGATCTTCCGCGAGCAGATTGACCAGAAGGTTTCCGGCATCGCCCGGAAGCCCCGTCGAAAACGATATCTCGCGCGGCTTGTCGTCGAGATTGTGCACGAACAACACCGAATTGTTGCGCCAGTCATAGCGCAGGACCAGCACGGCCGGGTCGCGGGTCGCAATCACCTGAAAATCGCCCCAGCCGACCTCCGGGACTTCCTTGCGCATCCGGATAATGCGCTCCATCCAGTTCAGCATCGAGTTGGGATCGCGGCGCTGCTTGGCGACATTGACGTGTTCGAAGCCATAGGGGCCTTCATCGATGACAGGCAAACACGGCTTGTCGCTCTCGGTGAAGCCGGCATGTGGCTCAGTCGACCACTGCATCGGCGTGCGGGCGCAATTTCGCTCGGGCAGATCGAGATTGTCACCCATGCCGATTTCGTCGCCATAGCGGATCAGCGGCGTGCCCGGCAGGGTGCACATGAGGCTGTAGGCAAGCTCGAGGCGACGCCGGTCGCCGCCCAGCATCGGGGCAAGCCGGCGCCGGATTCCCCGGTTGTATAGCTGCATATTCTTGTCGGGGCCAAAGCTCTTGAACACCACGTCGCGCTGCGCCTTGGTCAACCGGCCGAGGTCGAGCTCATCGTGGTTGCGCAGGAACAATCCCCATTGCGCGGAAGCCGGTCGCGGTTTTGTCGCTTTCAGCGCCTTCGCCAGCGGACGGCCATCGGCGGAGGCGAGCGCATAGAATAGATGCTGGTTGACATGAAAATTGAACATCATGTGGATGCGGTCGCCGTCCTTGCCGAAATATTCCATGTCGGTTCCGGGCAGCACATTGGCTTCGCCTAGAATGATGGCGTTGCCTTGCCGCCATTGCAGAAATTCGCGGAACGATCGCAGCATGTCGTATTGCTCGACCGGGGTCCGGACCTTCGGCCCCTTGGTGGCGATCACGAACGGGACCGCGTCCATCCGGAAACCCGATACGCCGGCCTGTATCCAGAAGCCCATGATCTTGAGGATCTCGGCCTGCACATGCGGGTTCGAGGTATTGAGGTCGGGCTGGAAGTCGTAGAAACGGTGAAAGTACCAGGCCCTGGCTTGCTTGTCGTAGGTCCAGGTGGATTTCTGCACGCCGGGAAACACCATGCCCTTGCCGGCGTTGGCGGGCTTCCTGTCGGCCCAGACATACCAGTCGCGGTATGGCGAGTCCTTCGAGCTTCGCGCCTCGCGAAACCAGGCGTGCTGATCGGAGGTGTGGTTGACGACGAGGTCGATGATGACGCGGATGCCGCGCTGCCGGCAGCCATGGGTGAACTCGACGAAGTCGCCGAGCGTACCGTAGCGCGGGTCGACGCCATAGTAGTCGGAAACGTCGTAGCCGTCGTCCTTGCCGGGCGAGGGCTGGAACGGCATCAGCCAGATCGTGGTGATGCCGAGACCCTGCAAATAATCCAGCCGGCGCAACAGCCCCTTGAAATCGCCGACGCCGTCGCCATTGGCGTCCATATAAGTGCCGACGGACAGGCAATAAAATACGCTGTTCTTGTACCAGAGGTCGTCGATCATGTTTGAGCGGCTTCGGACTGTCAGCGGCCTGGACTAAGCCACGAAGCCTTTCCAGGTTCCCGGCAGCGATGGGTCCGCAGGCGAAAATTGGTTTCCAGTTGAGCGGCTGCGTTCTATGTTTGATCCGATGGAATCGCCCGTCCGCCAGATCAGCCTCGTGCCGCCGCCGGATCGCCGCCAGTCGGAGACCGCACTGGCGATCGCGCGCGGCACCGCGCGGCTGCTGCGCTCGCTGGGATTTTCCTGCGTCAGCGAATTGCCGCTGCCCTCGGGACGCCGCGCCGATCTGGTGGCGCTGAACGAGCGCGGCGAGATCTGGATCGTCGAGATCAAATCATCGGTGGAGGACTTGCGCGCCGACCACAAATGGGAAGATTACCGGATGCATTGCGACCGGCTGTTCTTTGCCTTCACGGCCGATCTGCCGTGCGAGATTTTTCCGGCCGACACCGGCCTGATCGTGGCCGATGCCTATGGCGCGCACCTGCATTGCGAGGCGCCGGAGCATCGGTTGCCGGCGCCAACCCGCAAGCTGATGACGGTGCGGTTTGCGCTGGCCGCGGCGCAGCGGATCAACCGGCTGATCGATCCGCAGGGCCACGGGGAATTCTGAGAACCTACCGCGGCGCGCGCTTGGCGAGGATGCGCTGCAGCGTGCGACGATGCATGTTCAGCCGTCGCGCCGTCTCCGAGACGTTGCGGTTGCACATCTCGTAGATTCGCTGGATGTGTTCCCAGCGCACCCGGTCCGCCGACATCGGATTGCTTGGCGGCTCGGATTTCTCGGTGCCGCTGGCCAGGAGTGCGGCGACGACATCATCGGCGTCGGCCGGTTTCGACAGGTAATCCACCGCGCCCATCTTCACCGCGGTGACGGCGGTGGCGATGTTGCCATAGCCGGTCAGCACGATCGCCCGCGCATCCGGGCGCTTGCGTTTCAGCGCAGAGACCACGTCGAGGCCGTTGCCGTCGCCGAGCCGCAAATCGACCACCGCGAACGCCGGCGCGGCCTTGCCGATCTGCGCCAGACCTTCGCTGACGCTGTCACAGGA
>DATNMT010000538.1:0-14729 GCA_035602495.1 Bradyrhizobium sp. | reverse complement strand
CCGTCCGCGCGCTGGCGGTGACGACCGCCAAGCGGGCGTCGTTCCTGCCCGACGTGCCCAGCATGGCCGAGACCGTGCCGGGCTACGACACCGAAGTCTGGTGGGGCCTGCTTGGGCCGGCCGGCATGCCAGCCGACCTCGTTGCAAAACTCTCGCATGATTTCGTTGCGGCGCTGAACACCGACGTCGTGAAGGAGCGGCTGACGAAACTCGGCGCGTCGCCGATCGGCAGCACGCCGCAGGAGTTCGATGCCAGGATTCATGCCGACTACGACAAATGGGGGCCGATCATCAAGGCCGCCGGCATCAAGGCCGAATGACGCGCATGATCCCCGCCTGTCTGCCGCCACGCGAAGTCAGTCGGCCGAAACTGCCGCCGCCGCCGAACGCCTGCGATACCCATGCCCATGCTTTTTCAAACTGAAAGTACGTCAGGAATGTCCGTCAACAACAAGCGCGTGTTCTACGTCAAACATCTGTCGAATGAGATCTATGCCGAGATCCTGCGGGCGCGGCCCGATGTGCGTCTCGACCGGCTCGAGAACGAAAGCCCGGACGAAGTCGCCGCGCCGATCCTCGCCGCCGCGCATGCCTACCAGGTCGGGGCGGCGCGCGATGAACTCGCGCCGCACTTTCACGTCCACGCCGACCTGTTGCGCCGCGCGCCGAACTTGCTGATCGTGTCCAGCAATGGCGCGGGCTACGACCCCGTCGACGTCGAGGCCTGCACGGCGGCCGGCGTGCTGGTGGTCAACCAGTCCGGCGGCAACGCGCATTCGGTCGCCGAACATGCGCTGGCGATGCTGCTGACGCTGTCGAAGCGCATCATCCAGGCCGACCGCGCGCTGCGGCGCGAGGCCAATGTCAACCGCAACGCCCTGATGGGCACCGAGGTCGGAGGCAAGACCATCGGCATTGTCGGGCTCGGCAATGTCGGCCGCCGCATCGCCGCGCTCTGCAAGGGCCTGCTCGGCATGAACGTCTTGGCCTACGATCCCTATCTTTCGGCGACCGAGATGGCCGAGCGCGGCGGCGAGAAGGTGACACTCGACGAATTGTTGCGCCGCTCGGATTACGTCTCGATCTCCTGCCCGCTGACCAGGGAGAGCCGCGGCATGATCGGGGCGCGCGAATTCGCGGCGATGCAGAAGCACGCTTATTTCATCACGACGGCGCGCGGTTTCATCCACGACGAGGCGGCGCTGCTCGAGGCGCTGCGCAACAAGCAGATCGCCGGCGCCGGCCTCGACGTCTGGGCCAAGGAGCCGCCGCCGCCGGAGCATCCGCTTCTGCAGTTCGACAATGTGCTGGCAAGCCCGCATACCGCCGGCGTCACCCGTGAAGCGCGCGAGAACATGGGCCGGATCGCCGCCGAACAGATGCTCGACGCTCTCGACGGCAAGCGGCCGCCGCGCGTCATCAATCCCGAAGTCTGGCCCATTTACGTCAAGCGCTTCGAACGTACCTTCGGGTTCGCGCCGGGATAACGGCTCGGCCCGGGGCGAGTTGGGAGTTTTCGTGTAGAAAATTTCGACCGTTGCGGGTCTCACTACGGCAAGAAAACCGTTGCCATTCCCGGGCCTGACGGTAGGCGTATCGCTATTTTTGCCGTGCCCTCGACACACGGGATCCGCTCGCTCATTTGTTCGGTCCGCGCTTGCTTTAGCCGAACGTTTGTCCGGCCGGCGCGGAAGGAACTTGCGAGATGCGGAAAGTGACTTCATTGCTGCGCGCTGTGCCGTCCCGGATCGGACGCCGGCTCGCTTTGATCGTCGCTATCGCCGCGGCCAGCCTGCCGGCGGCCGGCGCTTAAGCCCGAGCTATCTTAAGTCCAAACTATAAAGTCATCACGCCAGCGCTGCCGCCGCGGCTTGCGCCTCCGGCACCACGTCGTGATCATAGAGCCGCTTGCGGAAGGCGGCGTGCGCGGCGATTTCCGCATCCCTGACACCGAGATCCGAATAGGCGGAATCATAGCGCAGCCCGTTCTCGCGCGCGCCGCGCTGGACCTGCGCCACGCGCTCGCGGCGAAGCCGCTCGTAGGCTGTCAGCGCCGATGGCGCGGTGGCGCGGTCCGCGCGCGCCAAAATCGTCGCCAGCGCCATGCCGTCCTCGATCGATTGATTGGCGCCCTGTCCGAGATGCGGCAGCATCGGATGCGCGGCATCGCCGAGCAGGCTCAGCCGTTGCCTGGTCCAGGCCGGCAGCGGCTCGCGATCGTACAGTGCCCATCGGAAGGTGATCTTCACTTCGCTCAGCAATCGGGGGATGCGCGGGTCCCAATCCGCAAAGGCCTGCCTGAGAACGTCGGGATCGCCTGGGGCGGACCATGATTCCTTCATCTGCTCGTCG
Organism: Bradyrhizobium sp.; assembly: GCA_035602495.1. GTDB lineage: Bacteria > Pseudomonadota > Alphaproteobacteria > Rhizobiales > Xanthobacteraceae > Bradyrhizobium. Next base: position 12,377 of record DATNMT010000538.1, on the reverse strand, counting down.
GTCGGCAGGAATCCGACATAGTTGATCAGCTTTCCGGCGCGCACGGGAAAGGCGAGAAAGTGCCGGCCCTTGCCGAGCCACATCTGCCAGCGATCGGTCGGCCAATCCGGAACGCGCTCGTGCGGCACCAAACCCCGATAGGCAACAGACCCCGAAAATACCGGCTGGGACGCAGCAAACACATAAGGCCGAAGCTCGGAGTGGATGCCGTCGGCGGCGATGACGATGTCGGCTTCGGCGGAGGCGCCGTTGGCGAAGGACAGGCGGGCCAACTTGTCGTCCTGCTCGAATCCGTCGCAGCGGTGCCCGGTATGAACGGTGCCGGCGGGCAGGGCGGCTGCCAGCATGTCGACGAGATCGGCGCGGTGCATCCCGAAGGTCGCGTTCCAGCCAGAGGAGTCGCTCACCTGCACCGGCGCGATCGGTGCGCCGTCGTGGCGGAAATAGCGGGACTCCTGGCCGACCCGGGCGCCCCATTTCTCCACCGCCGGTCCCAATCCGATCCGCTGCAGGTGCCGCACGCTGTTGGGGGTCAGGAACACGCCGGCCCCAACCTCGCCGATCGCCGGCGCCTGCTCGTAGACCGATACGGCGATGCCCTGCGCGAGCAAAGCGTTGGCGGCGAACAGGCCTCCGATCCCACCTCCAACGATGGCGACGCGGGGAGGGGATTGCACCATCAACGACTCCTTGTCATGAAAGCGTGAACATACATTGGCGAGGCGCGTTGCATCCTCACACAGACCGATGCAATTTGTCATCAAGCGCGGCCAAGGCCGCGAGTTATCGGGGAGGTATTTGCATGGGCAACGCGCGCCCCCAAGCCGGCGTTTTCGGTGCGTTGTCGCTCTTGTTGCTGTTGTTGTCGGCGTTGGGCGTCCGAGAGGGGCATGCGGGGCCCTATCCGGATCGCGCCGTCAGGATCATCGTTCCTTTCGCAGCCGGCGGGACCGCCGACGCCGTACCGCGGCTGGTCGGGGACTGGCTGTCGCGGAAATGGGGCCAGCCGGTCATCATCGAAAGCCGCACCGGCGCCGGCGGAAACATCGGCGCCGAATTCGTCTATCAGGCAACGCCCGACGGCTACACGTTGTTGTCGTCGCCACCGCCGCCGCTGGTGATCAACCAGAATCTCTATCCCAAGCTTGGATTCGACCCCGCCAGATTCGAGCCGATCATCGTGATGGCGCACGTGCCGAACGCGCTGATCGTCAATCCAAAAAACATCAAGGCATCGAGCGTTGCCGAATTGACCGAATACCTGCGGAAGAATCCTGAGAAGGTGACGGCGGCAACGCAAGGCAACGGCACCACCTCGCATCTTGCGGCCGAGCTTTTCCAGGTGATGGCGAAAGTGAAGCTGCGTTTCATCCCCTATCGGGGGTCGGCGCCTGCGCTGGCCGGCCTGCTCGCCGGCGACGTCGACCTGATGTTCGACAATCTCGGGGTGTCGTTGCCGCTGGTCGAGGCGGGCCAACTCAAGCTGTTGGCGGTGGCCTCGGCCAAGCGCCTGCCCTCGCTTGCCGATGTGCCGACCATCGCCGAAACCTTGCCCGGTTTCGAGGCCGTCGCCTGGTATGCGATCGTGGCGCCGCCGGCCACGCCGAAGACCATCACCGACAAGATCAATGCCGATGTCAACGAGGCGCTGCGCCAGCCCGAAATCCAAGACCGCCTCAGGAAATTATCGGCGGAAAGCTTTGGCGGCTCTGTCGAAAAGGCCGCCAGCTATATGAAGGAAGAGGTGGAACGGTGGGGCGGGGTGATCAAGGCCGCCAATATCAAGCTGGAGTAACGGGCCACCGTTTTCATATCCGGTCGAGCGGCGTCCGCGTCGCCATGCACCAGGCGCGCTGAAGGTTACGGTACGCCAAGGACAACCAGCTCGATTTTGATCCGCGTCAAAAAGTTTTTTACACGACGGACCTATAAGGGCCTATCCTGGCACTACCGGCGCGAGAGGAGGGGTCCATGTCGCGATTTGTCGTTCGTTTCATGAAGGACGTGCTTGGCGGGAACGGCCGGGAGGCGGAAGTCTGCCAGGGCTCGCTGGAAGTTGACGCTGCAAGCGAAGGCCATGCCACCGAACTGGCGAAGCAGAAATTCTGTGAAACCCAGGCGCTCTGCCACTGGTCGCTGCACGCCGACCGGATCCACGTCAAGGAAGCCGATCTTCGGTCCTGAATAATTCCTGGAATTTTGCGCCGTTGGCGGCTGGTGCGGAGTCGAACCCGTCCCTTTCGGCAATGGCCGGATTGAGAGCCCCTGCTAAAGCGGGATGGCGTTAAGTTGAATCGGCAGGACTCCGGTCCACCTCGCCCCGCTTGCGAGGAGAGGTCGGATTGCGACGAGCGATGCGAAGCATCGTCCGGAGCAATCCGGGTGAGGGGGACTCTCCGCGAGTCCCGCTGTCGACAATCATTCCGGTTGAACCCCGAGAGAGCCCCTCACCCCAACCCTCTCCCCGCAAAGAGCGGGGAGAGGGAGAAGCGATCGATCGGCGCTGCCGCATCAACCTAAACTCGTCCCCCTGCTAGGCGCCCCAGTGGCTCGCCGCGGTGTCGGCCGCCTCCAGCACGGCTGCGCGCCACTCGCGCTTCACCGGCAGGATCGGAGGCATCGGCGCCTGCTCCGGTTCCGGGGTCGGTGCCGCAATCGAATCGATGTTCTCGGTTCGCGAGGCCTTGCGCATGAACAGATTGTAGATCAGCCATTGCGCGCGATGCCGCTTGCCGCGCAACGGGAAGCGATCGGCGATCGAGGACGTCGAATAAAATCCCTCATAGGCGCTGGCCTGGCCGAGGCGAAGTTCATCCGCCGACATTCCCGCGGGACGGTAAACGACATGGCCCTGATCATACATCGTCCAGTCGAATGAAACGATGCGTCCGGCTTTCTTCATCTCGTACCAGGTCAGCGTGCCCGGATAGGGCGTCAGCACCGAATAGGCGCAGGCATCGTAGTGCGCGGCGATGTTGAACTTCACGGTTTCGTCGAACACCGATGTGTGGTCGCCGTCAAATCCGAACATGAACAGGCCGAACACCATGATGCCGTAGGAGTGAACCTTCTCCATCAGCGCCATGAAATTCTCGGGACGGTTGACGTGCTTGTGGACGCTTTTCAGCGTCTCGCGCGAGATCGATTCGAACCCGATGCTCAGCATGGTGCAGCCGCTTTCGGCCGCAAGCTCCAGCATGCGGTCATCCTGAGCAAGCTTGGAGGTGACGCCGGCCTGCCATTGCATGCCGCGGCCCTTCAGCGCGCGCATCACCTCCTTGGGCCGTTCAGGCGTGCCGAAGAAGTCGGCATCGTTGATCGAGATGATGCGAGAGCCGCAGCTCTCCATCTCATGGATGACTTCGTCGACGGGACGGTAGCGGAACTTGAGGCCGTTCATCAGCGGTTCGGCGCAGAACGTGCAACCCTGATGACAGCCGCGCGAGGTCTGCACGAAGGTCTTGTTGACGTAACGGTGCTTCTTGAGCAGGTCATAGCGCGGCATCGGCATTCCGACCATCGGATGCAGCTTCTCGGACTTGTAGATTCCCTTCATCGCTCCGTGCTTGAGGTCGTCGAGCAGCTTGTCGATGACGAGCTCGACTTCCCCGACCACGACGGCATCACAATGCTGCAAGGCCTCCCGCGGCATGAAGCTCGGGTGGACGCCGCCCATCGCCACCGGAATGCCCCTGGCGCGGAACTGGTCGGCGATTTCATATCCGCGATTGACGTAGCTCGTCATGGCGGAAACTCCCACCAGGTCGGCCTTCAGATCGAAGTCGATGCTCTCGATATTCTCGTCGGTCAGCACGACCTGATACTGGTCCTGCGGAATGCACGCGGCCACCGCCAGCAAGCCGGCCAGCGGGGAGTAAAGCGCGCGATTCAGGTAAATGGGACGGGTCGTCAGCGAGTCGGTCTTCGGATTGATGAGGTGGATGATGCGCGTCGCCACGAGAACCTCCTATTGCAGGATCGGGTCCACCCTTCAACGAAATCGCGCCCAACAAGTTTCCTGGGGCATGCCACTTACCGGCCCGCGGTCCGCGCGCCCCTCTATGTCGGCGACCGTACAGGCGGAAAAGGCTTTTACCCCCCTTCAGGACGGGGATTCCCGGCCACTGCGGCGGCGGGTTCCCACGACAACCGGTCTTCATGTTTGACCCGACCTACACTCCTCGACGCCGTCCGCTGGCGGCGTCGCTGTTCCACGGTCACGGCAAGCGGCCGCGGTTCAGGCGGCGATCGGCTCAGGCGGGCAGGACAGGCCGAGGCTTTCGGCGACCGCCCGGTTGGTGATGCGGCCGCGGTGGACGTTCAGCCCCGCCCGTAGATGCGGATTCTGCGTCACCGCCGCAAAACCGAGGCGCGCGATCGCAAGGCCGAACGGCAGCGTCGCGTTGTTCAGGGCATGGCTCGAGGTCAGCGGCACCGCGCCAGGCATGTTCGCCACGCAGTAATGGATGATGCCGTCGACCTGATAGGTCGGATCGGCATGCGTGGTCGGACGAGAGGTCTCGAAGCAGCCGCCCTGGTCGATGGCGACGTCCACCAGCACCGAACCCGGTCGCATCGATTTCAGCATCTTCCGGGTGACGAGCTTCGGCGCGCTGGCGCCGGGGACAAGCACGGCGCCGATCACGGCATCGGCCGCGAACACCTCATCTTCGATCGCCTCCGTGGTGGAGAAGCGGGTGCGGGCTCGTCCTGCGAACAATTCGTCGAGTTCGCGCAGCCTCGGGAGCGACCGGTCCAGGATTGTCACCTCGGCACCGAGCCCGACCGCCATCCGCGCCGCATGGGTGCCAACGACCCCGCCGCCGATCACCACGACCCGGGCCGGAACCACGCCCGGCACACCGCCGAGCAGGATGCCGCGGCCGCCTGCGCTGCGCTTGAGCGCTTCGCCCGCGGCTTCGATCGAAAGCCTTCCCGCCACCTCGCTCATCGGCGCGAGCAGGGGCAGGCCGCCCTTGTCATCGGTGACCGTCTCATAGGCGATCGCGGTGCAGCCGGAGGCCATCAGGCCCCGGGCCTGCGCCGGGTCGGGCGCCAGATGCAGATAGGTGAAGAGGATTTGGCCCTCGCGCAGCCGCGACCATTCGCTCGACTGCGGCTCCTTCACCTTCACGATCATGTCGGCGGTGGCGAAGACCTCGGCGGCGCTGTCGGCGATCACGGCTCCCGCCGTGCGGTAGGCTTCATCGGTCGCGCCGATGCCCGCGCCGGCACCCGTTTCGACCACCACGCTATGGCCGGCGGCGACGTATTCCCGCACCGCGCCCGGCGTGAGGCCGACGCGATACTCCTGGGCCTTGATCTCCTTCGGCACTCCGATGCGCATCGCGGGACGCTCCCTTCCTGAAGGCCACGGTTGCTTATCTAGGGATAGATTCGGGTTTAGGTCCTTGCGAATTTGAGTCATTGATCCAAAATTTCGCCGGAAATCGACGCGATCACGGACATTTGCGCAGGAATCAAAACTAATGAAGCTCGGTAACGTCGATACGACAATTCTGTCGGAACTCACCGTCAATGCCCGCGCGAGCCAGGTCGAGCTCGCCGAACGCGTCGGGCTATCGAGCACGGCCATCGCGCGGCGGCAGAAGGTGCTCGAGGAAGAAGGTTTCATCCGCGGCTATCAGGCGGTTCTGGATCTGGCGCGCTTCGGTCTTTCCACCACCGTTCTGGTCAGGGTCACCCTTGAGAGCCAGAACGAGGACGCGTTGAAGCCGCCGTCATCAACTGTCCGTCAGTGGTGCGGTGCTTCCTGATGTCCGGCAGCGACGATTACATCGTCATCGTGATGGCGCGCGACATCGAGGATTTCGAGCGCATTCACCGCACCGAGCTATCGCGGTTGCCGCGGGTGTCGCGAATCCAGTCGAGCTTCGCGATGCGCGAGGTGGTGAACCGGGCGGTGCCGCCGGTGATTTTCGCCGGATCGCGGAAACAGCGCCCGGCTCACGCCGCGCGGTAGCCGTGCCAGCCGGCCCGGTCGAGCCCTTGCAGCAATCAATGGCCTCGCCTAGCAATGAGCATGCCCAGGAACGACCCGTTGGATAAGGAATCGCTGGCGCGGCTGCCGGTCACCCTTGGCGATGTCGAGGCGGCGGCGGGCGTGCTTGCCGGTCTGGTGAAGCGGACGAGCTTCGATCGCAGCCGTACGCTCTCCGATATCACCGGCGCCAGCCTGTGGCTGAAGTTCGAAAATCTGCAGTTCACCGCAACCTTCAAGGAGCGCGGCGCGCTCAATCGGCTGTCTGCCTTGTCGGCCGACGAGCGGCGGCGCGGCGTGGTCGCGGCTTCGGCCGGCAACCACGCCCAGGGCGTGGCCTATCATGCGGCCCGGCTTTCCATACCGGCGACGATTTTCGTGCCGGTCGGGACGCCGACCGTGAAGATCGAGAACACGCGCCGGCACGGCGCCAACGTGATCGAGGGCGGCGCAACCTTGGAGGAAGCAGCGAGCCTTGCCATCGAGCACGGCCGCGCAGAGGGTTTGATATTCATCCATCCCTACGACGATCCCCTGATCATGGCCGGTCAGGGCACCATCGCGCTCGAAATGCTGGCGGCGATGCCGGACCTCGACGTTCTGCTGGTGCCGATCGGGGGAGGCGGCCTGATATCCGGCATCGCGGTTGCCGCCAAGACGCTCAAGCCCGGCATCGAGATCATCGGCGTTCAGGCCGCGCTCTATCCCTCGATGTACAATCTGGTCAAACGCCAGGCGCTTCCGATGCGCGGCGATACGCTGGCGGAAGGCATCGCCGTGAAAGCGCCCGGCCGCCTCACGGCCGAGATCGTCCGCGCGCTGGTCGATGACATCGTGCTCGTCAGCGAGCGGCAGATCGAGCAGGCGGTATGCCTGCTGATCACGATCGAGAAGACCGTGACCGAAGGGGCCGGCGCTGCCGCGCTCGCGGCGGTCCTTGCCGATCAGGCCCGTTTCAAGGGCCGCTCGCTCGGCCTGGTGCTGAGCGGCGGCAATATCGACACCCGGCTTCTGGCTGGCGTGCTTACCCGCCAACTGGCGAGGGAGGGCCGATTGTCGCAATTGCGGTTCGACATCGCGGATCGGCCGGGTCAACTGGCCGCGGTGCTTGCGGTGCTGAGCCAGTGCGGCGCCAACATCGTCGAGGTGTCGCATCAGCGCATCTTCACGGATTTGCCGGCCAAGACGGTGCTGCTCGAGCTTGTCATCGAGACCCGCGACCGATCCCATCTTGCCTCGACCATCGCCGCGCTGAAGGCGGCCAACCTTGACGTCGAGTGCCCGCTACGGGCTTGACGGCGCAAATTTGAGCGAGAAGATCGCGCCGTTGGGGCGGCGATTTTCCACGGTGATGATGGCCGAATGCAATTCGGCAATGCGCTGCACGATCGAAAGCCCAAGGCCGGTGCTTCCGGCCTTCCGGCGGTCGCGCCGCCAGAAGCGCTGGAAGATGAGCTTGCGCTCCTCTTCGGTGATGCCCGGGCCGTGATCGAGAACGTTCACCGTGCCGTTGTTTTCGACGACAAATTCCACGGCCGTTCCCGGTGCGGTATGGTTGATGGCGTTTTCCGCCAGGTTTCGGATCGCGCGGCTCAGCATCTCGGGATTGCCCTTGACCCAAACCGGCTCGGTCGTCCCCAGCAAGGCGATGTCCTTGCCCTGCGCCAGCGCCAGCGGTGCTACGAACTCCGCGACGCCTGCGGCCACCGACCGAAGATCGGCCTTTTCCTTGGGATCGACGACGAACGCATCCAGTTCCGCGATGTCGAGCAACTGGCTGATGATATGCGCCATGCCTTCGACGTCCTGCCGCAGCGCCTGGCCGACCTGTTCGTCCTTCAGAATATCCAGCCGGGTTCGCAGGATGGTCAGCGGGGTGCGCAGTTCATGGGCGGCGTCGGCGGTGAAATCGCGCTGAATCCTGAAACCTTCCTCGAGCCGGTCCAGTGCCTGGTTGACGGCCAAGACCAGCGGCCGCACCTCGCGTGGAATTTCCTCGGTCGGCAGCCGAAGGCTGGTGCGCGCGGGGCCGATGTCGCGGGCGATCTCGGAGGCTTCCCAGAGCGGCCGCAGCGCGCGGCGGAAGATCGCAATGTCCGCGATCAGGAGCACCAGCAGGATGGGCAGGATGATCCATCCGACATTTCTGTAGAAGTCGGCGACAATGTCGTCGATCAGCACATCGCGGTTGGCGAGGTCCTCGCCGGCCTGGATCCAGACGGTCTGGCCGCCGACGGTTTTCCTGATGCTGGCGCCGGACACCGTGGCATCGCCGCGGCGGTGCTCCAGATACTCGACATCGTCGGATTCGGTATCGGCGGGAAACAGCGCCGCCTGATCCCTGAGCGAGGAAAACAGCACGCGACCCCGATCGTCGAGCACCGCGTAGGAATAGCGTCCATAGGCCTGCGAGTAGAGCCCGAGCAGGTCGAGCGGAAGATTTAGTTCGAGGCTGCCGTCGGGCCTGGCGGTGAGGTGTTCCCCGACCGAATCCGCCTGCTCCTGCATCGCCTTGTTGTGGATGTTGTTGGTCGCAAAATTCAGCAGCCACGACAGCGCCAGCGACATGAAGATGGAGGTGATGATGACGGCGACGACGTGCAGGAACACGATACGGGAGATGATCGACTTGAACCGGATCACGCTATTTTTCCTCCGCGATCAGGTAGCCCACGCCACGAATGGTATGAACCTGGACCCTGGCGCCGCGCTCCGAAAGCTGCTTGCGCAGCCGGTGAACGTAGACCTCGATGGCGTTCGAGGCGACCTCACCGGAGTGTCCGAAGATGTGATCCTCGACCTGCTTCTTGGAAACCACCCGTCCCTTGCTGCGCATCAGCAGTTCGAGCACCGCGGTTTCGCGGGCCGACAGCAGCTGGGGCTGGTCGTCGATCGACGCCTGCCGGTTCTGGGTGTCGAATTCCAGGTTGGCGATGCGCAGCGAGCTGCCGAGCAGGTGGCCGGGCCGGCGCAATTGGGCTTCCAGCCGCGCGATCAGTTCCTCCAGCGCGAACGGCTTGACCAGATAGTCGTCGGCGCCGCTGCGCAAGCCCTGGACGCGATCGTGCAGACCGCCGCGCGCGGTCAGCACGATGACGGGAATCGGATTGCCGAGGTGGCGTATTTCGCGCAGCAGCGCCAGGCCGTCGCCATCGGGCAATCCGAGATCGAGGATCAGGCCGGCGTAAAATGTGGTGCGAAGAACCGCGCTGGCTTCCTCGAGAGTCGACAGCACATCGGTCTCATAACCTGCCGCCTGCAAGCCCTTGGTCACGAGCTCGGCAAGCTGCTCGTTGTCTTCGACGACCAACAATCGCATCTTCGGTTACCTACAGTCCGGCGCGCCTAGCCATGGGACGATTCAAGGCGTCGCGCAAGGTTCGGCCGGCCCGACGAACAGGTCTGTAAGGTTAATGTAAGCGGCCATCCAGTGAAAGACGGATGTCCGTTTGTGGGTGAGGCGCGCAGGAAATCTAAAGGCCGTATAGCCGGCCTTACCAGATAACGAAAGCGCAGAGGATGGCCAGCGGCAGGACGGCGACACCGAGATAGAGCCAGGTCCGATACGCCTCCGCGTCCTTGGGCAGAATGAAGATGTGGACCGCGAGCCACAGGCAGACCGAAAGGCCCAGAGCGGTTCGAATGAGATCGCCGGGGCTCTCGTACAGGGTCGAGAATCTTTCCATTTGCGGACTCGCGACGCGCGCGGTCACCGCAATCAGGATGATGAGGAACGACGCGCGAAGAATGATCGCTACGGTCCGGACGCGGGGCGATGGCACGTATTTCGGTTCGTGGGCCTTCATCGCGCGTCTGCTTTCATTCGGCCGTTCGCCGCTCGGGATCTCGCCAGTCAAATCGAGCACGATTGCTGACCCGATGCCAGCGGCGACGGCGTAGGGGAAACTGTCGCCTTGCTTGAGGACGCACCCACTGGCAAGGTGATCATAATTTCACGATTGTGAAAATAGGCTTGGACGCGAAACGCGGGCCGAATGCGCCGGCCGGGCCCAACCTTGTGAGAGGGTATGATGCTTTTCAAACGTCTCATTCAGGCCGCGATCGCGGCTGTCGTGCTGGCTGCCGCAACGCCCGGCTCGGCGCAGCAGGTGCTCAAGGTGGGCTCGACGCCCACCGGCATACCCTTCACCTTCCTCGACACCAAGACCAACAGCATCCAGGGCGTGATGGTCGATCTCATCACCGAGATCGGCAAGGATGCCGGCTTCCAGGTCCAGATCGAGCCGATGCAGTTCTCGACCCTGATCGCTTCGCTGACCTCGAACAAGATCGATATCATCTCGGCGGCGATGTTCGCCACCGCGGCGCGGAAGGAGGTGATCGATTTCTCCGATCCGGTCTACACCTATGGCGAGGGCCTGCTGGTGCCGAAGACCGACACCAAAAATTACACCACGCTGGACGAACTGAAGGGCGAGGTTGTCGGGGCCCAGGTCGGCACCGCCTTTGTCGACGCGCTGAAGAAGACGGGATTGTTCAGCGAGGTCAAGGCGTACGACACGATTCCTGACATCCTGCGCGATGTGAACACCGGCCGTCTCAAGGCCGGCTTCGGCGACTATCCGATCCTCGCCTACAACATCAAGCAGGGCGGCTTTCCGGATGTTCGGCTGGTCGATTCCTACAAGCCGACGGTGATCGGCACCGTTGCGATCGGGGTCCGCAAGGGCGATCCGGATTTGCTGACCAGGATCAACGCTTCACTGGCCACGCTCAGGGCGAACGGCACCGTCGACAGGATCCTCGACAAATGGGGGCTGAAAGCCAAGGCCGCCTGAGGCATGATCGCAGGGTGCAACGCGTGACCTGAATCAATGGAAAAATTCCTGCGCGATGCCACCGAGTTTTTCCCGATCCTGCTGCAGGGCGTAGGCCTGACAATTCTCGTCACCCTCGGCTCGCTGGTGCTGTCGACGATTCTCGGTCTGGTTTGGGCCTTGATGCGGGTTTCCGGCCTGCGCGTTCTGTCCGGTGTGAGCGCGGGCCTGATCAACGTGATCCGCGGCATCCCGATCATCGTGCTGTTGTTCTACCTCTATTTTGTGATGCCCGATTTCGGCATCACCCTGACCGCGCTGCAGGCGGCGATCCTCGGGCTCGGCATCGCCTATTCGGCCTATCAGGCGGAGAATTTCCGCGCCGGCATCGAGGCGATCGACAAGGGACAGATCGAGGCCGCGCAGACCATCGGCATGGGCTGGTGGCTGACCATGCGCCGCGTGGTGCTGCCGCAGGCGGTCCGCATCGTGCTGCCGCCCTACGGCAACATCATGATCATGCTGCTGAAGGATTCTTCCCAGGCCTCGACCATCACGGTCGCCGAGCTCGCGTTGCAAGGCAAGCTGATCGCGTCGTCGACCTTCAAGAACACCAGCGTGTTCACGCTGGTCGCGCTGATGTATCTGACCATGAGTATTCCGCTGATCCTGCTGGTCCGGCATCTCGAGAAGCGGGCGGAGCGGCGATGATCGAGCTTCGCAACGTCCACAAGAGCTTTGGCCGCCTCGAGGTGCTGAAGGGCATCAGCGCCTCCGTGGAGAAGAGCGAGGTGGTCTGCATCATCGGCCCGTCGGGGTCGGGCAAGTCGACCATCCTGCGCTGCATCAACGGCCTGGAAAGCTATGACGCCGGCGACATCCTGGTGGAGGGTGCCCGCGTCGACAGCAAGGGATCATCGATCGTCGCGATCCGGACCCAGGTGTCGATGGTGTTCCAGCGCTTCAATTTGTTTCCGCATCGGACCGCGATCGAGAACGTCGTCGAAGGACCGATCTATGTGAAGAACGAACCGCGCAGCGAGGCGCTGGAGCGAGGTCGCGCCTTGCTGGCGCAGGTCGGGCTCGCCGAAAAGGAAAACGCCTATCCGGCGCAACTTTCGGGCGGCCAGCAGCAGCGCGTCGCCATTGCGCGCGCGCTGGCGATGCAGCCGAAGGCGATCCTGTTCGACGAGCCGACCTCGGCGCTCGACCCGGAACTCGTCGGCGACGTGCTTTCGGTGATGCGCAAGCTCGCCGATGACGGCATGACGATGGTCGTGGTCACGCACGAGATGGGATTTGCCAGGGACGTCGCCGATCGCGTGCTGTTCATCGATGGCGGCGTCGTCGTCGAGCAGGGCGTGGCGAAGTCCGTACTCGACCAGCCGCAGCACGCGCGAACCCAGGATTTCCTGCGCCGCGTGCTGCATCCTTTATGACGCGAACCGACCGGAACATATGACGGTGACCGATACTCCGCTTGCCTTGCCGCCGAGCCTTTATGCGGACACCGCGGCGCCCGCCGTCGCAACGCCGCCGCTCGACATCGATCGGAATGTGCCGGTGGCGATTATCGGCGGCGGCTTTGCCGGACTTTC
>DATNMT010000529.1:0-3285 GCA_035602495.1 Bradyrhizobium sp. | reverse complement strand
GACGATCACGCAGATATAGCCGTCGGCGGTTTTGTAGGGCCGGCGGTCGCGCGACAGATGCCGCGCATAACCGCCTTTATCGAGCGGCGGCTCGTAGGTCAGGCCGCCCATGTGATCGCCCATCACGAAACTCGCCATGGTCTCAAACATCGGAATATCGACGCGCTGGCCGCGCCCGGTGCGGTCGCGATGCACGAGACTGGCGCAGATCGCGCCGACGGCGTTGAGCCCGACAATGCGATCGACCAGCGCGTTCGGAACGTAGCGCGGCACGCCATCGCTGGTTTGCGCCATCAGCGCCGGCAGCGCGGTCGCGCCCTGGATCAGGTCGTCATAGGCGGGCTTTGCCGCATAGGGCCCGTCCTGGCCGAAGCCGAACACTCCGGCATAAATCAGGCGCGGGTTGATCTTGGAAACCACCTCATAGCCGAGCTGCAACCGCGCCATCGCTTGCGGGCGCACGTTGTAGACCAGCACATCGGCTGTCGCGATCAGCCGCAGCGCCGCGTCGCGGCCGGCCGGTTTCTTCAGGTCGAGCGCGATGGAGCGCTTGCTGCGGTTGGTGTTGAGAAATACCGGACCCATGCCGGGATGGCGGGTCGGGCCGATCAGGCGGGTGACGTCGCCGTCGAGCGTCTCGATCTTGACGACGTCGGCGCCGTAATCGCCGAGCATCTGGGTGGCGTAGGGCCCCATCAGCACGCTCGTCATGTCGATGACCTTGACGCCCTCCAGCGGTCCCATTCGTCTCGCTCCCGGTGCACGCTTTCGACCGCGCCATTGTCTCGGGCCTAGTAACGGCAGGGCCGGGGCAAGATCAAGGGCGTCAGGGGTATGGGCGTATGCGCACGGCAGTAAAGCGTTGATGCGTTCCCCGGATGCTGCGCAGCGCAAAGCGGTGCGCTGCTGATCCGGGGTCCATCTGCCGATCCTCAACTTGGGTCCCGGCTCTGCGGAGCAGCGTGAAGAACGCTGCACCGCGTCCGGGACACGAAAACCTACTTCGCCGGCTCCAGCAGCGAGACGTAATTGGCGACCGCAGCACCTCCCATGTTGAAGATGCCCGCGAGTTTTGCGTTCTTGATCTGCATGCCCTCGGGCGCTTGTCCGACCAGCTGCATCGCGGTCATCACATGCATGGAGACGCCGGTGGCGCCGATCGGGTGACCCTTGGCCTTCAATCCGCCGGAGGGATTGACCGGCAACTTGCCGTCCTTCTGGGTCCAGCCTTCCTTGATGGCGCGCGCGCCCTGCCCGCGCGGCGTCAGGCCCATCGCTTCATATTCGATCAGTTCGGCGACGGTGAAGCAGTCGTGGGTTTCGACAAAGGAAAGATCGGAGAGCTCCAGGCCGGCCGAGGCCAGCGCGCGCTGCCAGGCCACGCTGCAGCCCTCGAATTGCAGGATGTCGCGCTTCGACATTGGCAGGAAATCCTGGGCGTGTGCGGTAGCGCGGATATTGACGGCCTTGTCCATCGACTTGGCGGTTTCGGCATCCGTCAGCACCAGCGCCGCGGCGCCGTCCGACACCAGCGAGCAATCGGTGCGCTTCAGCGGCCCCGCCACGAACGGATTCTTCTCGCTTTCGGCGCGGCAGAACTCGTAGCCAAAGTCCTTGCGCATCTGCGCGTAAGGGTTGGCGACGCCGTTCTTGTGGTTTTTCGCCGCGATCATCGCCAGCGCATCGGACTGGTCGCCGTATTTCTGGAAATAGGACTGCGCGATTTTGCCGAACACGCCGGCGAAGCCGCCGGGAGTGTCGCCGTCTTCCGGCAGATAGGATGCCTTCAGCAGGTTCTTGCCGATCTCGGCGGAAGGCGTCCGCGTCATCTGCTCAACGCCGACCACCAGCACGATTTTGGCCGCGCCCGCGGCAATCGCGCGAATGCCCTGATGCACCGCCGCCGTTCCGGTGGCGCAGGCGTTCTCAACCCGTGTCGCCGGCTTGAAGCGCAACGCCGGATCGGCCTGCAGCACCAGCGAAGCGGTGAAATCCTGCGGCGAGAAACCGGCATTGAAATGCCCGAGCACGATCTCGTCGACGTCGCCGGCCGAAATGCCGGCGTCCGCGAGCGCTTCGTTGGCGACCTTGACCACCAGGCTTTCCACGGTTTCGGCGTCGAACTTGCCGAATGGCGTGTGCGCCCATCCGACGATGCTGGCTGTCATGGTCGTTCTCCCGGAAAAATCACCAACAGGCTTCAGGCGACGAACTTACCACCAAGTTCGTCCTCAATGTGAATCCGGATGATGTCGTCGAAGGTTTTTTCGGCTGTCGTGAAGCCGAGGCCGAGCGCCCGCTTCGGGTCGAAATCCCTGGGCCAGCCGGCGACAATCCCCATGATGAACGGGTCGGGCTCGCGCTTGATCCTTGCTGCCACCTTGTCCCCTGCCACCCGCTTCAGCGCGGCGATCTGCTCGCCGACGCTAGCGGATAGGCCGGGCATGGTGAGGTTGCGGCGCGGGCCGACCACGGCGGAATCCAGGGTCGCGGCATGCAGCAGGAAGCCGACCGCGGAGCGCGGCGTGGCGTGCCAGTGGCGGACGTCCTCGGAGACCGGCAGTACCACTTCCTTGCCGGCCAGCGGCTCGCGCAGGATGTTGGAGAAGAAACCGGAGGCCGCCTTGTTGGGAAGACCGGGACGGATGCAAATCGTCGGCAGGCGGATGCCGATGCCGTCCATGAAACCGCGGCGCGAATAATCCGCCAGCAGCAGTTCGTCGATCGCCTTCTGGGTGCCGTAGCTCAACAGCGGGGTGTGGAAGAATTCGTCGCCGATCTTGTCCGGGAACGGTGCGCCGAACACCGCGATCGAGGACGTGAACACGATGCGGGGCTTGTAGCCGTCGCCGACGAGCCGGATCGCATCCAGGAGCATCCGCGTGCCGTCGAGATTGATGCGATAGCCCTTGTCGAAATCGAGTTCTGCCTCGCCGGAGACGATCGCGGCCAGATGGAAGATCACATCGGGCCGACCGGCGATGAGCTTCTCGGCGAAGCCGGCGACCGCGAAATCGCCCGTCACGGATTCGACCGGAAATCCGATCTTGTCGGGTTTCGCCGGCGCGACCACGTCCTGCAGTGTCATCCCAGTGATATCGCGTTTTCCCAAACGCCCGTCGCGCAGCAGCCGCTCGGTCAATTTGCGGCCGACCATGCCGGCCGCGCCGAGAACCAGAATGTGCAAGACCCAACTCCTTTTTATTCTTGGGTTTAACCGTGGGCCCGCGCGCTCACTCTTTCACTGCTCCGGTCATTGCCGAGACGTAATGTTCGACAAAGAAA
>DATNMT010000518.1:0-5612 GCA_035602495.1 Bradyrhizobium sp. | reverse complement strand
AACGCTCCTTCTCGATGATCTTGGCGACGATTTCCGGCGTGATCGGCTCGATATAGGTGGCATCCGCCAGTTCCGGATCGGTCATGATCGTCGCCGGATTGGAATTGACCAGAACGATGCGATAGCCCTCGTCCTTCAGCGTCTTCACCGCCTGAGTGCCGGAATAATCGAATTCGCAGGCCTGGCCGATCACGATCGGGCCGGCGCCGATGATCAGGATGGTGGAGATGTCGGTTCGTTTGGGCATCAAGTCTCACGGGCGGGAAATTGGGCACAAAAAAAGGGCGCGCCTGCCGCGCGTCCCTCAAGCCAAAAGCGCGTATTGCTCGCGCGCGGCTGGTCTTTAGACCAGATTCCGCAGCCGCGAAAGGGCTTTAGCGGGCCAATCAACCGCGATTTTCCCGCCTTCGCTCTTCGAGCTACGGCGCAGCAAGGGGTCGGGGCTGGCCTGCCGAGCCGAAGCTGCGGAGCAGCGAAGGCTGGAGGCCCGGCCTGGATTTGAACCAGGATAAAGAGCGATGCATTGCTCTCGCGTCGACGCTTTCCGCCACCGGGCCGTCCCGACCATCGCCGATCGGGGCGCGCGGAGCCATGCCTGACGCGTGTTAACCCTAACTGCTTGGGGCCAAATTCAGCGCATGCCGGGCGACAAAGGTCATCCGCCACGGATTATGGCCGATATTGATAGACGTGCGCGCGGCCGTGAAACCGGCAGCCGCGAGCTTTCCGATCATCTCGGCTTCGCCGTAACGGTGCAGGCCGACGCGCGAGCGCAGTTGCCGGTAGTCGGACAGCGCGGTGGCGACCAGCCCCTTCAGGGCGTCCTTCAGGAAGCCGTGGGTGGCCGCGAAGCGCAGCAGCGCCATCACGTCCCTCCCCATGCCGACCTCCGGGCGCAGGATATCGCCCAGCACCAGCCGGCCGCCCGCCTTCAACAGCCGCTTGATCACCGCGAAGGCGGCATCGAGCTCGGCCGGCGTCATGTACTGGGCAACCGAATTCATCACCACCAGATCGACCGACTTCTCCGGCATTTTCCGCAAATCATCGAGCGAGCGCACCCGGATCCTGGTATTGGGGGCAAAACGGGCGATCAGCCGGCCGCGCACCCCCGGCGCGGGCTCGGCCAGGATCAATTGGCCGCAGACCTCCGCCACCCTGGCCGCCGACAGCGCCTCGCCGCAGGCATAATCCAGTACCACCGCGTCCGGGGAAGCGATGTAGCCGATGATATCGCGGGCGATCAGCTGAAAATGCAGGTCGCGATGCAGCCGGCTCGCATAAATCGTATGCGTGGAATCGTAATAATCGATCCAGTCGTCCATGTGTCGCAGCGATCCGGTAAAACCGGGTTCCAGCACGGGAACCGGCGGGTCCATGATGCGTTAGATGGTCCGCCGACCCGTGTCCATGCCGGCAATGGTCCGTTTCCCTAACAGGAAGGTGCATCGTGAGCAAAGCCAAGTCAGAGAAAGTATCCCCCGACCTCGATACCCCGACCGACATGCCGCAAGCGGCGGTCGACAAGATTTCAGCAGCGCTGAATACGCTGTTGGCCGATGCCTTCGCGCTCTATCTGAAGACCAAGAATTTCCACTGGCACATCAGCGGCCGGCACTTTCGCGATTATCACCTGATGCTGGACGAGCAGTCGGAGGCGATCTTCGCCACCACCGATCAATTGGCCGAGCGGGTCCGCAAGCTCGGCGGCGTCACGCTGCGCTCGATCGGGCAGATTTCGAAATTTCAGACCATCCAGGACAACAACGAGAGTTATGTGCCGCCGCGCGAGATGCTGCGCGAATTGATGGAAGACAACAAGCATGTCGCGGCGGCGATGCGAAAGGCCCACAAGCTCTGCGACGAGCATGAGGATTCCGGCACCGCGGGCTTGCTCGAAACCTTCATCGACGAAACCGAACGCCGCACCTGGTTCCTGTTCGAAGCCAGCCGCCAGGAAGGCAGCAACGCGGCGTAGGCGGTCTGGACCGCGGATCGCTGGCGCTTTTCGGATCGTCGAAATGATCGCAAGATCCCGGTCGAGCCGGGGCTTGCCGATCGTTGTTCTTCGAAATGTATTTGGGTCGCCTTCGGCCCCGGCGAACGCCACTTCACCGGCAGCATCATGGGTTTTGGATTCATTCCGGGCGAACTGATGGGCCGGATTGCCTTTGGTGCGTTTGCCGTGATTCTCGATGTTCTGGCGATCGCGATGTGGATCGGCCAGTGCCGGCGAGAGTTCGGGCCTGGTGCAGCAACTGGGCAGGGCGGCTCCGCGACTACGCCGGCCGACTCCATAGCTTGACCAGCGGACCATCCGCGCCCAGCACCGGATCGGACTTCGGCAGCGTGACTTGCGGAATCGTCTTCAGCGCCTTCCGGTAATTCTCCGGGGTCGGCCGCGTGACGTGCATCTTTGCGCCCGGCGGATAGGCGCCGACCACGGAAAAATCCGCGCTCGCGATGAGGCATTGATGCCCGGTGCCGGCGGGCAGGACGGCGACGTCGCCGGCTGCGATCTCGAATACCTTGCCGCGGTCGCCGCCGAACCGCACCCGGGCATGGCCGCGGGCGATGCCGAGCGCTTCGTGGACCGTGGCGTGATAGTGCAGAAAATCGTAGACGCCATTGCGCCACATGTCGCCCCAGCCATGGGCGCCGAACAGCCCTTCGATGGTTTTCTCCGGATGGCCGCTCTCGACGTCGATGGCGCCCTTGTAGACCAGGAACGGCATCGGGTTGTTTGGAACCAGGCCATCATCCGCAAAGACGACGGCAAGCGGCTCGATGTCGCCGCGCACGACCGACATGGCAATTCTCCCGCGCCATTTCCAATGGAGCATGATCACTGGACCCACGAATTCGTTGGTCCAGCCAAACCGGAATGATCATGCCGATAGCGCGGAGTAAACCGCCGGCGGCGGCTCACGTTCCCTTCGCGGGAGGCGGACCAGGATTTGTCGGCTGCTTCGTTGGCCCGACACAGGCACCTTTAACCGCACATTTCACGACCGAGGTTGGAGCGCCTTTGGTCGATGCAGCCGGAGAGCCGTTGGTTGCCGGAGGCGGCGAGCCTGCGGTCGATCCCAGCGGCGGTGGAACGACGGCGGTCGTCACGGGCGGAGTTGGGGAAGCCGACATCGTTCCGGTCTTGGGCTTCACCACGACGTTGGTATTTGTTGGCGCGGGACCGCCGAGCACATTTTGTTTGAGGGGTCCCGGTCCGCCAACGACAACCGGTTTCTTTGCTCCGCCGCCGATAGCGGTTTGCGCCAAGGCCGGATTAAAAAAGGCGCACATGCACAGAAAACTGATCGATATCACTGCTCCGCTTTTCATGAGCGCGTCCTTTCAAACGATGCAGGCAAAGAGGGTTGCCGCATCATACACCATTCCTTGACGGCAAGCGCAGGGTTCGGAATCTCGATGCCGTGATCGGAAGCGCTCAGGCGCTTTTCTTTGCCCGCATCAAATCCGCGAAGCGCTTGAACAGATAATGCGAGTCGCGCGGGCCGGGCGAGGCCTCGGGATGGTACTGCACCGAGAATACCGGCTTGCCGTCGAGCTGGATGCCGCAATTGGAGCCGTCGAACAGCGAGACATGGGTTTGGGTGGCGCCCTTCGGCAGGGTCGCCTGATCCACCGCAAAACCGTGGTTCATCGAGGTGATTTCCACCTTGCCGGTGGTCTCGTCCTTGACCGGATGGTTGGCGCCGTGATGGCCCTGATGCATCTTTTTGGTCTTGGCGCCGACGGCCAGCCCGAGCATCTGGTGGCCCAAACAGATTCCAAATGTCGGCGTGCCCGATGAGATCACCTTCTGGATCACCGGCACCGCATATTTGCCGGTCGCGGCCGGATCGCCGGGGCCGTTCGACAGGAACACGCCGTCGGGCTTCATCGCCAAAATGTCTTCCGCCGAGGTGGTCGCCGGGACCACCGTGACCTTGCAGCCTTCGCCGGCCAGAAGCCTGAGGATGTTGCGCTTGATGCCGTAGTCGATGGCGACGACGTTGAATTCCGGGTTGGTCTGCCGGCCGAAGCCCTTGTCCCAGGCCCACGGCGTCTCGTCCCAGGTAAAACGCTGGCCGGAGGTTACCATCGGCACCAGGTCCATGCCTTCGAGGCCCGGCCATTCGCGCGCTTCTTCTTTCAGGCCGTGCAGGTCGAACTCGCCGTTCCTGGCGTGCGCGATCACGGCGTTGGGCATGCCCTTCTCGCGGATCCGCGCGGTCAGCGCGCGGGTATCGATGCCGGAAAGCCCGATGATGCCGCGGGCCTTCAGCCACTGGTCGAGGTGGCGCGAGGCGCGGTAATTCGAGGGGTCGGTGATGGCGGCGCGCAGGATCACGCCGCGGGCGCCTGGCGTCGCCGCCATGTTCACCGTCTCGATGTCTTCGTCGTTGGTGCCGACATTGCCGATATGCGGGAAGGTGAAGGTGATGAGCTGCCCGGCATAGGAGGGATCGGTGAGGATCTCCTCATAGCCGGTCATCGCGGTGTTGAAGCAGACTTCGCCCACCGCATGGCCTTCCGCGCCGAGGCCAAAGCCCTCCAGCACGGTGCCGTCGGCAAGCACGAGGAGCGCGGTCGGAATATGGTCCGGCCAGGCGGCGGCGTTCTCTGTCGTTGTCATGAGCGCATTACATAGTCCTCGCAATCTGCGGCGTCAAAGCCGGAAAGCCCGGATTCACATGCACTTTCCCGCATATTTGACAGGCAGCGGGGGGCTTTTAATCTGCGGTTCCCCGCCTGAGGCCAAATCCGCTTGAAACCGCCCAATCCGGAGCCAGCGCATGGACAATTCGATGCCGATTCTGCTGGTTCCGGGGCTGGTATCGTCGCCGCGGATTTTCGCACCGGTGGTCCCGGCGCTGTGGCGGCAAGGGCCGGTGACGGTGGCGAACCACATCCGCGACGACAATATGGGCGCGATCGCGCGGCGGATCCTGGCCGAGGCGCCGCCGCGCTTTGCGCTGGCCGGCCATTCGATGGGTGGCTACATCGCCTTCGAGATCATGCGGCAGGCGTCGGACCGAGTCGCAAAGCTGGCGCTGATCAACACCCAGGCGCGGCCCGATACGCCGGAGGCGACCGCGCGCCGCCACGGCCAAGTCGCCCGCGCGAAGGGCGGAGAATATCACGCCATCCTCGATGAACTGTTTTCGATCTTCGTGCATCCCTCGCGGCGCGATCGCGCCGATCTGCGCCAACTGGTGCACGACATGGGCGACGATGTCGGCGTCGATGCCTTCGTCCGCCAGCAGGCGGCGGTGATGGGCCGGGCGGATTCCCGGCCGACGCTGGCGTGGATCAAATGCCCGACCCTGGTGCTGACCGGCGACGAGGACAACACCATCCCGAATTCGCTGTCGAAGGAGATGGCCGACGGCATCCACGGCGCCAAACTGACGGTCATTCCGCATTGCGGTCACCTGCCGCAGATCGAACAACCGCAGGCGACTGCGGATGCTTTGGTCGAATGGCTGCGGAACTAGAGCGTTTTCAAGCGAAGTGGGGACCGGTTCGCGTCAAGAAAACGCGTCAAAACAAGAATCTGGGGCGCCTTCAGTTTCGATTCTATCGAAACGGAAGGGGCTCCAGAGTTGTTC
>DATNMT010000494.1:0-5282 GCA_035602495.1 Bradyrhizobium sp. | reverse complement strand
ATCCACGGCGCAGCCATAGGCCTCCCGGTAATGCCTGGCGATACGCTGGCGCAGCGAGGGAATGCCGAGCGCCGAGGTATAATCGATCCGCATCCCGTCCAGCGCGGCGTGCGCGGCGCCAAGCGCCGCCTTCGGCGCCGGCGCCCAGGGCTGGCCGACCTCCATATGAATGACATGGCCGCCGGCGGCCTCGATTCGCGCCGCCGCCGCCATCACGTCCATCACCATGAACGGCGGAACATCGCTGCGGCTGGAGGCGGTCAACAGGTTCCTCGCACGCTCTCTCAGTGTCGCTTCAAGCATCGATATCTGCTATCTGATCCAGTGCCCCAGACTAGCCGCAATCCACGGTTTGTTAGGGCATATCCCGTATCCGGCCCGCCGCCAATCGCTAAAGATCGCCAAAAGATCGTCATGTCGCTCCGCACAGCGCACCGCCAGAAATCCTCGCAACTGACCGCCGTCACCACCGCCGTGGCGCTCGCTCTGGCGCCGATGTCTGCGGCGTTCGCGCAGCAGGCAAAAGGCCCGCCGACGCTCCGCGATACCGAGGCCGAGCAATTGTTGCGCGACTACACCAGGCCGATCCTGCGCGTCGCCGGCCTGGAAAAGCAGAATATCCAGGTCGTCATCATCAACGAGAGCGCATTTAACGCCTTTGTCGCCGACGGCCGCCGTATTTTCGTAAATTACGGCGCGATCATGCAGTCGGAGACCCCGAACCAGCTGATCGGGGTTTTGGCCCATGAAACCGGCCATCTCGCCGGCGGCCATCTCGCCAAGATGCACGAGCAGATCGCGCAGGCGCAGACCCAGATGATCATCGCCATGCTGCTCGGCGCCGGCGCATTGGTGGCAGGCGCAAGAGGCGGCAACAGCAACAGCGGCCTGTCCAACGCCGGAGCGGCCGCGATGGCCGGGCCGGGAGAAATGATCCGCCGCAACCTTATCTCCTATGTGCGCCAGCAGGAAGAAAACGCCGACCGCGCCGGGGTGAAGTTTCTGACCGCCAGCGGGCAATCCCCCAGGGGCATGTACGAAACCTTCAAGCGCTTTACCAATGACAGCCTGTTCTCCGCACACGGCACCGATCCCTATCTGCAGTCGCACCCGATGCCTGCCGAGCGCGTCGCCGCCCTTGAGGAATTGGCGCGTTCAAGTCCCTATTGGGACAAGAAGGACGACCCGGCCCTGCAATTGCGGCACGATATGGTGGGGGCCAAGATCTCGGCCTTCATGGAGCGGCAGGACACCGTCTATCGGCGCTATCCGATATCCAACGACAGCCTGCCGGCACGCTACGCGCATGCGATCACCACCTACCTGCACGGTGATTTGCGCTCCGCGTTGACCCAGATCGATGGGCTGATCCAGCTGCAGCCCAACAACCCGTATTTTTATGAATTGCGCGGCCAGGCGCTGCTGGAAGGCGGCAAGCCCTCGGAGGCCATCATTCCCCTGCGCAAGGCGGTCGCGCTCTCGAATAGCGCACCGCTCATCGAGATGTTACTTGGGCAGGCGCTCGTTGGAACCGATAATAAGGCCTATACCGAGGAAGCGATCAGGATTCTGCGTGCCGCGGTGGCGCGGGAGACCGAGGCCCCGCTCGGCTATATGCAGCTGGCGATGGCCTATGGCCGAAAAGGAGATTTTGCCGAGGCCGATCTGGCGTCCGCCCAGGCCGCGTTTCTTCGCGGCGACAACAAGACCGCCCGCGAGCTCGCCGCGCGCGCCAAGACCCGCTTCGCGATCGGCACCCCCGGATGGGTAAAGGCCGACGATATTGTCGCCGCCAAACTGCCGCCAGACCAAAAGAGCAACTAGAAATCAATCAAGCCGGGATACGAAAGTTTTCGAGACCGCTATCAGCAAGGGATTTGCCAATGCCATCGTTCCGCCTGCTCGCCTCCGCCCTGACTGTGCTTGCTTTCTGCGGCATGCCGCTGGCGGCTTCCGCGCAGGGTTTTTCCGACAGCCAGCGCGGCGACATCGAGACCATCGTGCGGAATTACCTGATCGCCCATCCCGAAGTGCTGGAAGAGGCGATGGCTGAACTCAACAAGCGCCAGGCCGCAGCCGAAGCCGAGAAGCATGAGGCGAGCATTACCAGCAACGCGGAGACGATCTTCAATTCGCCGCGTGGCGTCACGCTCGGCAACAAGGACGGCGACGTCAATTTCGTCGAATTTTTCGACTACAATTGCGGCTACTGCAAGCGTGCCATGGCCGACATGCTCGACCTGATGAAAACCGACCCCAAGCTCAAGGTGGTGCTGAAGGAATTCCCGGTGCTGAGCGAGGGTTCGGTAGAGGCCGCCAAGGTCGCGGTTGCGGTGCGGATGCAGGATCCCTCCGGCAAGAAATATCTCGACTTCCACCAGAAGCTGCTCGGCGGCCGCGGGCCCGCCGACAAGGCGCGGGCGATGGCGGCCGCCAAGGACGCTGGCCTCGACACCGCCAGGATCGAGAAGGATATGGCCAGCCCGGAGGTGAAGGCCACGATCGAGGAGAATTTCAAGCTCGCCGAAGCGATGGGCATGAACGGCACGCCGAGTTACGTGATCGGCAAGCAGGTGGTGATCGGCGCGGTCGGCCTTGACGGCCTGAAGGAAAAGATCGGCATTGCCCGCTGCGGCAAGGCGACCTGCTGAGCGGCGTCCTCAACGATCAGGCATCGTTTATGGGTGGAGGAAGGGCCGGCTTGATAGCCGGCCTTTTGCCTGGGCGGCAAACTCGCGCGTTCATCGCGCGTTCAAAAAACAAAGCCGGTGGAACCGGCGATTCCCGGGAACAACGTGCATCTCCCCTCGTTGTCGCCGCGGGCAAGACAAACACGTGAGGAGATATTCGATGATTAATCGCTTGATGATATCGGCGGCGGCGGTGGCGCTGATCGCCGGAACCGGTCTCGCCAATGCGCAGGGAACCGGCATGGGCCGCGAAGGTCCGTCGGCCGGTTCCACCACGCAGCAGAGCGCGCCGTCGACCGACCGCGGCAACTCGGCGGCGCCGGCCAATCGCGACGCGACGGAATCGACGGCTCCTTCAAAGGGCACGAAGGCCACGCAGTCCGAGCCGAAGTCACCCACGGCGGGCAAGAACCAGCGCGCCGACGAGAACCTGCAGGGCCAGAAGTCCAAGAGCACGAGCTCGGATAACGACCGCGCCAAGGACAACCTCAAGGGCGGCAGCAAGGAGATGAAGGCCGAAGGGCGCGAGGACCGCAACGGCATGAAGGCTGAAGGCCGCGAAGAGCGCAGCGGCAATATGAAGGCCGAGGGCCGCGAGGATCGCAAGGGTAACATGAACGCGGAGACCAAGGGCTCCGAAACCAGGACCCAGACCACCATCGGACAGGCCGGCGCCGGCGCCAAGCTCTCAACCGAGCAGCGCACCAGGATCTCCACCATCATCCGGGACCAGCACGTCCAGGCGGTGGGGAACGTCGACTTCGAAATCCGGCCCGGCATACGCATTGCGCGCGACCGCGTGTCGCTGCGTCCGCTGCCGTCGGACGTCGTGACGATCTATCCGGAGTGGCGTGGATATGAGTTCTTCCTCGTCAACGACCGGATCGTGGTGGTTGATCCGCGCACGCTCGAGATCGTGGACGTCATCGACGTCTAAGTCCTGAAAGCGACGACAGGATCAGGGGCGGGCAGCAATGCCCGCCCCTTTTTGCGCCTGTGCGAGCGTCGGGCAGCACAGGAGTTGCGGCAGCGGCCGTCCTTTACATTGGTTAATGAGCGCTTTCCGCAGGTTCCACGCAGCTTTTTAACAATCGGATGAGGCATTTGAGGCTGCCCGAAGGCAGCCTAGAGGCTTCCCCTTGGCTCCGTTGTTACCTATAACCCGGCCACCTCTGCCACATTTTCGGGATCTGGATGGCCGACAGCCCTGCCGAGACGATTTACGTGCTCAACGGTCCGAACCTCAATCTATTGGGGACCCGCGAGCCCGAAACCTATGGCAGTGCGACGCTCGCCGATGTCGAGAAGCTGTGCGCCACGACGGCCGCGCAGTTCGGGCTGACGGCCTGCTGCCGGCAGTCCAATCGCGAGGGCGAACTGATCGATTTCATCCATGAGGCCCATGCCGAAAAGGCCGCCGGGATTGTGATCAACGCCGCCGGCTATTCGCACACCTCGATCGCGCTGCATGACGCGCTGGTAGCGGTGAAAATCCCCACCGTCGAGGTGCACATCAGCAATATCCACGCCCGCGAGAATTTCCGTCACCATTCCTTCACCGCGGCTGCGGCTTTCGCCACGCTTTGCGGATTCGGCATCGACGGTTATCGGCTCGCGATCAATGGCCTTGCCGCCAGGATCGGGGTCAAGGCGAAGGCCTGACGTACCCGCCCCACCCATCACAAAGTTCCGGATCAAGAGCATGGCGCGCCAGCCTGACGACAAGACAGCCGCAAAATCGAAGAGCGACGATGCCGCGCTGATCCGCGAACTCGCTCTGCTGCTGGACGAGACCAATTTGACCGAGATCGAGATCGAGCGCGCCGGGCTTCGGGTCCGGGTCGCCCGCAACATCTCGATCGCAGCCTATGTCCCGCCCGGCGTCGAGCCCGCCGCGACGGCACCGGCAGCCGCGCCGGCTCCCGTTGACGTCGCCGATCTGGCAAAGCATCCGGGCGCAGTGCCCTCGCCGATGGTCGGCACCGTCTATTGGGCCTCCGAGCCCGGCGCCAAGCCGTTCATCGAGGTCGGCGCCAAAGTATCGGTCGGGCAGACGCTGCTGATCATCGAGGCGATGAAGACGATGAACCAGATTCCGTCGCCGCGCGCCGGCACCGTGACGCAGATTCTGATCGAGGACGGCCAGCCGGTCGAATTCGGCGAGCCGCTGGTGATCATTGAGTAGAGGCGAATGGGGAGTGGCGAATAGCGAACGGTGCTTCACTTGAACTATTCGCTATTCGCCATTCGCTACTCGCCACCTGGGACAGCATGTTCGACAAAATTCTCATAGCCAATCGCGGCGAGATTGCCCTGCGCGTCCTGCGCGCGTGCAAGGAACTCGGCATCGCCACCGTCGCGGTGCATTCCACCGCCGACGCCGACGCGATGCATGTGCGGCTTGCCGACGAAAGCGTCTGCATCGGCCCGCCGCCGTCCAAGGACAGCTATCTCAATGTGCCCGCGCTGCTGGCCGCCTGCGAGATCACCGGCGCGGATGCGGTGCATCCCGGCTACGGCTTTCTGTCGGAAAACGCCCGTTTTGCCGAAATCCTCGCCGATCACAATCTGCATTTCATCGGGCCCAAGGCC
>DATNMT010000488.1:0-11933 GCA_035602495.1 Bradyrhizobium sp. | reverse complement strand
AGTATAAGAGCATCGGCTTGGGCCATTTTCACAGTCGTGGCTTTTCATGCCAGGACGCGCCATTGGCCAGGCCAAGTTTCGTGCCTACATGCTGCAGGCCCATCCATGATGTAATCTATGCCGTTCCCGAAACGGAACGCTCTGCCGCCGGACCCGTTGCCGGTGTGAGAACCAGAAAGCGAATGCGACGTGGATATTTACACTATCATCTTCCTGGCGCTGGCCGTCTTCATCTTTCTGCGTCTGCGTAATGTCCTCGGACAGCGCACCGGAAACGAGCGGCCTCCCTACGATCGCACGCCGCGTAACGTGGTGCAGGGGGCGCAGGACAACAATGTAGTTCCGATCCCGGGCGCGGTGATCGATCAGGCGCCGCTGGCGCCGACCGCGGACGTTGCACCGCCGAGCGAGCGTTGGAAAGGTCTGGCCGAGCCGGGCACCGCGCTGGCCCAGGGGCTGGATGCCATCGCGGCCCAGGATTCCTCGTTCGACCCGCGACATTTCCTGTCGGGCGCGCGCGGCGCCTATGAAATGATCGTGTTGGCGTTCGCCAACGGCGATCGCCGCGCCTTGAAGGATCTCTTGTCGTCCGAGGTCTATGACAGTTTCGAGGGCGTGATCAGGGATCGCGAGAGGCACGAACAGAAGACGGAAACCCGCTTCGTGTCGATCGACAAGGCCGAGCTGGTGGGAGCGGAAGCCCGCGACAAGGCCGCGCAGCTGACGGTTCGCTTCGTGTCGCAGATGATCTCGGTCACCCGCGACAAGACCGGCACCATTGTCGATGGCAATCCGGATAAGGTCACCGATATCACCGATGTTTGGACATTCGCCCGCGACACGACTTCACGCGATCCGAACTGGAAGCTGGTTGGCACCGGAAGCGCTCACTGACACGCGTCGCCTGCGGCGATACGCCGCCGCGTTTTGTGGTGTAGCCGTCGCGTTGTCGCTGATTCCATTGGCGGCGATCGCTGCGCGTTCCGCCCACCATGCACGTCCCGCAAATGCCCGGCGAATCGAGCCGCGGCACCTGCCGTATCCGCGCCTGGAATGGCCGCTCGAGATCGGCGGCAGCCAATATGCCCCGCTCGCCTGGGCCGACATCGCGGGCTGGAACGAGGACGACCATCTGCAGGCGTACAAGGCGTTTCGCCTGAGCTGCAAGCCGATCGCCGCGCAGCGAAAGCCGTCGGCCGATCCCAAGGCGCTCGGCACCTCGCTGCGCGATCCCTGCCGTGCGGCGCGCGCGGTTGATATCGCCGACGGCGCCAGGGCAAAAGCCTTCTTCGAAGAGCATTTTCTGCCGTTGCAGATCTCGCGGCTTGGGGAAGCTGCCGGTTTTGTCACCGGCTATTACGAGCCCGTCATCGACGGCTCGCGGACCCAGACCGATGTCTACACCGTGCCGGTCTACCGCCGCCCCTCGAACCTGTTTGTCCGCGGCTTCACGCAGGACGCGCCCAGCCTGCCCAACAAGGGACAGGTGTTCCGCAAGATCGGCCGCCGCAAGCTCGTGCCGTATTACGATCGCGGCGAGATCGAGGACGGCAAGATCGCCGGCCGGGGGCTGGAAATCTGCTGGCTCAAGAACCAGACCGATTTGCTGTTCGCGCAGATCCAGGGCTCGGCGCGGGTCCATCTCGAGGACGGCACGACGATTCGCATCAACTACGATGCGCATAATGGTTATCCCTACACGGCGGTCGGCCGTGTCCTGATCGATCGCGGCATCATCCCGAAAGAACAGATGTCGATGCAGAAGATCAGGGAATGGATGGAGCAGAACCCGGACGGCGCCAATGAAGTGCGCCGGCAAAACCGCTCCTACGTGTTCTTTCGCGAGGTGACGCTTTCCGACAAGGATGAAGCGGTCGGCGCGGAGGGCGTTCCGCTGACCCCGGGCCGCTCGATCGCGGTCGACCAGGCACTGCATGTCTACGGCACGCCGTTCTTTATCGCGGGCGAACTTCCAATCGAGTCGGAGAAATCGAAGACGCCGTTCCGCCGGCTGATGATCGCGCAGGATACGGGATCCGCGATCACGGGGCCTGCACGCGCCGATCTCTATTTTGGCGCCGGCGCGGATGCGGGGCGGGTGTCCGGCCGGCTCCGGCACAATATGCGTTTTGTCATTCTGGTTCCGAAGAGCCTCGATCCGTCGGCGCGTGGGCGCAAGATGCCGGTGCCCGATCCGAGGCCGTCGGAGAAAATCGCAAAACTGTTTCCGCAAACGGATCCTCTGAAGGACCAGCCAAAGGATCAGAAGGGCGGCGCGAAGCCGGCCGATGCGGCCGCGGCGCCGGGCCCCAGGACCACGGCCACCGAGGGCGCGAAGAACGCGACGGCCACGCCCGCAACAGCCGTGGCGCAGGCTTCGACAATGCCGGCCGGTGCCGCGAAGGTACCGTTGCCGGAGGCCCGGCCGAACATCAAACCGAGCCGTGAGGTGCGCCGCCGCCGCTACATCACGCGTTATCGCCGCGGCCGATGAAACGCTCTTCGACCTCGATTCCGGAATTGCCGGTCCCTCCGCGCCGCAAGCGCGCCCTGACCGAGGAAGAGCACGCGCTGTGGGAGAGTGTCGCCAAACAGATAAAACCGCTGCGCAAGAGACCGCGCGCGGCCAAGATCGAGGCCACTTCAACGCCTGCGGAGGCGCCGGCAAAACCCGCGGCATCTCCGAAGCCGCTTGCGGCAATCCTGCGTGCGCCAAAACCCGGGCCGCCACTGCTGACGCCGCTCGGGCGCCGCGAACGGTCGCAATTGTCGCGCGGCCGAAAGGAGATCGATGCGAGGCTCGACCTGCACGGCATGACACAGACCCGCGCCCACCGCGCGCTATCGGACTTCCTGCAGCGCGCCCACAGCGATGGCCTGACATTTGTCCTCATCATCACCGGCAAGGGCAAAATCGGAGCCGAGTCCGGGCGCGGCGTATTGCGCCGTCAGGTGCCGCAATGGCTCGGTCTCCCCGAATTTCGTTCGCTGGTGATCGGCTTTGAGGAAGCCCATATCGGCCATGGCGGCGAGGGCGCGCTCTACGTGCGGATCAGGCGGGCAAAGCTCTAAGTCGTTGCTAAAATGGCCTCACGATCCCGACACGCGGGATCAGCGTCACGATCCAGCCGAGAACCATGGTCTTTCGATCATCCCCCGAAATCGGCGGCGCTCCTTGCGAGGCGGGCAGGGTCTTGACCGCATGCAGGATCAGGAACATGCAGACCGCCCAGTTCGAAATCCACCGCGAATAATCGAACACCATGGCGAACATGATCAGATAGGCCGCGCTTACCGTCATGATTGACGCGATGACGATCCGCCGATGCCACTCATCCCGGAGCGCACTGATCAAACCGGCAAAATATCGCCAGAGCGGGGCGTGCAGCCAGATCAACAGCGCAAACACCGGGACGCCCAGAATATTGGAGGGCATGCGCTGCCAGGTGTCGGCGATTTCCTTGGGAAGCGGTTGATACCAGATGTAACTGAAGCTCAACAGATTGGTCCGGCTCGGGTCGGCCATCTTGGTTTGCAGATAGCGGACGAACTCCGCCTCGGGCACCGCCATTACGCCCAGGAATTGCGCGGCGAGAAACAGCAAGCCGACGGCGAGGGTGGCAGCGATGCCGATGGAGACATTCTGCCGGTCAAATCCCCGCACCAGGTAGAAGCGCAGCACCACGATGACGGCGAAGGTCGGCACATACATCAACAGATGAATGTGATGAATCAGAATGAGGATCATCGACGCCAGCGCGGCAAGCAGCACGAATGCAACCGACCGCGCCGGAATCAGCAGCAGGCAGAGCGCGAACGCACAGCCGTAGATATCGAAATGCCCGAGCGTATGCATGAAGTTCTTCAGGAAGAACGGCGAGCCCGCCATGAACACGAACAAGGGCAGGTGCGCATCGTCGAACCCAAAGGTTCGCCGGAACAGTTTGATGAAGAGCCCTGCCGTGATCAGCCAAACCGTGCCGGAAAGCGCGAACACCAGCCAAACCGGCACTTTTGCGGTGAACAGCGACACCACCGCGCCGATCAGCGCGCGCTTGGTGAAGCCGAAATGATAATCGACCACGAGGTGGATGTAGGGGACATAGGGCGGCAGCGTGATCTTGTAAAGAAACACCCCCGCGAGAACGGCGACATTGACGGCAAGCATCAATCGCCAGGGGTTTTCCCACACACGTTTCAAATTCATCGTCCCGGCCAAGCCAACGGGTCGCGCGAATGCGCGCCCGATGATAAACTCCGCGCGAGCCGGGACCCATAACCACTTCTTTAAAATTATGTGTAAGGCAGGAGCACCAGCCCAGCACAATTATCAACACCTGTGGTTATGGGTCCCTGCTTTCGCAGGGACGACGATCTTAGCTGCACAACCCTACAAAATAAACCGGCTCAAATCCGCGTTCTTGGCGAGGTCGCCGACGTGCTTCTGCACGTAGTCGGCATCGATCTGGATGGTGTCGCCATGGCGGTCGGGGGCGGCGAAGGAGATCTCGTCCAGCACGCGCTCCATGACGGTCTGCAGCCGCCGCGCGCCGATATTCTCCACGCTGGAGTTGACGGCGACCGCGATGTCGGCGAGCGCGTCGATGGCGCTGTCGGTGATGTCGAGCGTGACGCCCTCGGTCCGCATCAGCGCAACATATTGCTTGATCAGCGAAGCCTCCGGCTCGGTCAGGATGCGGCGCATGTCGTCGCGGGTGAGCGCAGACAGTTCGACCCGGATCGGCAGCCGGCCCTGCAATTCCGGCAGCAGGTCCGACGGTTTTGCGATGTGAAACGCGCCCGAGGCGATGAACAGGATGTGGTCGGTCTTGACCGCGCCGTGCTTGGTCGAAACCGTGGTGCCTTCGATCAGCGGCAGCAGGTCGCGCTGCACGCCTTCGCGCGAGACGTCGCCGCCGACCCGGCCGTCGCGGACGCAGATCTTGTCGATCTCGTCGAGGAACACGATGCCATTGTTCTCGACCGCGCCGATTGATTCCAGCACCAGCTGGTCGTTGTCCAGAAGCTTGTCGGACTCCTCGTTGACCAGAAGCTCGTGCGAACCCTCCACCGTGAGGCGTCGGGTCTTGGTCCGGCCGCCCATCTTGCCGAAGATATCGCCGATCGAGATCGCCCCCATCTGGGCGCCGGGCATGCCGGGAATCTCGAACAGCGGCATGCCGCCGGAGGATTGCGTCTCGATCTCGATTTCCTTGTCGTTGAGCTCGCCGGCGCGCAATTTCCGGCGGAACGAATCGCGCGTCGCCGCGCTGGAGTTAGCGCCGACCAGGGCATCGAGTACGCGTTCCTCGGCGGCAAGCTGGGCTCTGGCCTGCACGTCCTTGCGCTTGCGTTCCCGCGTTTGCGCGATCGCAACCTCGACCAGGTCGCGGATGATCTGCTCGACGTCGCGGCCGACATAGCCGACCTCGGTGAATTTGGTGGCCTCGACCTTGATGAACGGCGCGCCGGCGAGTTTTGCCAGCCGCCGCGCGATCTCGGTCTTGCCGACCCCGGTCGGCCCGATCATCAGGATGTTTTTCGGCAGCACTTCCTCGCGCAGGGAGCCGGTGAGCTGCAGCCGCCGCCAGCGGTTGCGCAGCGCGATGGAGACGGCGCGCTTGGCGTCGGCCTGGCCGACGATGAAGCGGTCGAGTTCGGAAACGATTTCACGGGGGGAGAAGTCGGTCATGGGTCCTAGGTAGGTTTTAAATGCTGCCGAGACAAGCTGTGTCAGATGATCGGCGGTCCGGCCTGCCATTGCCGAATCGCCTCGAACGGGTGGATCAGCATGATGATGTTAAGCGTCAGGTTATCGCGAATGTGAAGTCCGACCAAAATTTCGAATGCAAGCCCGAGCGCAATGGTCAGCGCCACCCGGAGCCTTCGCGCCAGCAGAAATCCCGCCACCATCGATAGCGTATCGGAGATCGAATTGACGATGCTGTCGCCGTAATAATCCAGCGACATCGTTCCGGCGCGGTAGCGTTCGATGATCCAGTTGGAATTTTCAATCACCTCCCAGCTGCCCTCGACCAGCATCGCCACCATCAAACGGCCGGGCCAGGCCAGGCGCGGCAATAGCAGCCAGGTCGCGACGTAGAACAGGAAGCCGTGGATGATATGGGAAAATGTGTACCAGTCGGTGAGGTGTTGGGAATTCTCCGAGCTCTGCACCCCGCCGTGCCAGAGTTTGACGTAACCGCAGGCGCAGATCGGCAGCCGCCCCATCGCATGCAGGATCGATGCCTGCAGCGCGAGCAGAACGGCTGCGATCGCAACCCAATGCCACGCTGAAAGCCGGGGTACGGCGGGCGCGTTGCGCTCGAGCGTCATGGGTCGCGCACCATCAGGAGGGCAGGCCCGTCCGGCGTATCAACTATGCGGTCACTTTGAAAGCCGGCCTTGGCGTAGGCGCGGACCGCGCGGCCGTTGTCCGGATCGGGATCGGTGACGACGCGCGGGAGCCCTAATGTCAGCAGGTGGTCTGTGAATTGCCGGATGAAGCCGGAGCCATGGCCGCAGCCGATCATATTTGGCTCGCCGATGAATTGATCGATGCCGCGCGTCCCCCGCGGCTGCGCGCCAAAGCCCTGATTCCAGGCGCTGAGCGCGTAGCTCTGGATGTAGCCGAACGGATGATCGTCGAGGGCGACGATAAACCGATCTATATCGGGATGATCGAGATCGCCGCTCACCAGCGCGTATTGTTGATCCGGCTCTCCCCACCAGCGCACCACTTCGGGCGTCTCGAGCCAGCGCCGCACCAGGGGGAGGTCGTCCGATGTCATCGGGCGAAAAAAGTAAGCCGGCGCCATCGGTCGCCCGCCCTCAAAGGGTCTCGATGGTCACGTTGCGATTGGTGTAGACGCAGATGTCGGCGGCGATATCGAGCGCGCGGCGCACGATGGTTTCGGCATCCTTGTCGGAATCGACCAGCGCGCGGGCCGCGGCCAGCGCGTAGTTGCCGCCGGATCCGATCGCCATCACGCCGGCTTCCGGCTCCAGCACGTCGCCGGTGCCGGTCAGGACCAGCGACACATCCTTGTCGGCGACGATCATCATCGCCTCCAGCCGCCGCAGATAGCGGTCAGTGCGCCAGTCCTTGGCGAGCTCGACGGCGGCGCGGGTCAATTGCCCCGGATATTGTTCGAGCTTGCTTTCCAGCCGTTCGAACAGGGTGAAAGCGTCCGCCGTGGCGCCGGCAAAGCCGCCGATGACGTCGCCCTTGCCGAGTTTGCGGACCTTTTTGGCGTTGGATTTGATCACGGTCTGGCCGATCGAGACCTGCCCGTCGCCGCCGATCACCACCTTGCCGCCCTTGCGGACCGTCAAAATGGTGGTGCCGTGCCAGACCGGCGATAGGGCTTCTGATGTTTGCATGGATATCCTCGCTGGGCACGGATTTAGGCATTTCCGCGCAAGCTTACAATCGGCCGCCAATTC
The DNA here is from genome assembly GCA_035602495.1 of Bradyrhizobium sp. Classification (GTDB taxonomy): domain Bacteria; phylum Pseudomonadota; class Alphaproteobacteria; order Rhizobiales; family Xanthobacteraceae; genus Bradyrhizobium. The sequence goes on along the minus strand of DATNMT010000488.1, from coordinate 4,487 downwards.
CAGTCATCATAGGCCGAAGTTCAGCCCAAATCAGGCCATCCCGCAGTAGCGAAGGCGAGATCGGCCTGTTAAAAGGGCCGCGTTTTCGGCCGAACACCGGCCAGAGGAAAGCACTTTCATGCGCAGCGCCACCATCAAGCGCAAGACCAAGGAAACCGATATCGAGGTCACCGTGAACCTCGACGGCTCGGGCGTGTCCAGCGTCGCGACCGGAATCGGCTTCTTCGACCATATGCTCGATCTCCTGGCCCGGCATTCCCGTATCGACATTTCGGCGAAGGCGGTGGGCGATCTGCATATCGACCACCACCACACCACCGAGGACGTCGGCATCGCGCTCGGACAGGCGGTCAAGCAGGCGCTCGGCAGCATGGCCGGCATCACCCGCTATGCCTCGATCCACATGCCGATGGACGAGACGCTGTCGCGGGTGGTGATCGACATATCGGGGCGGCCGGTCTTGGTGTTCAAGGTGGAGTTTCCGCGCGACAAGGTAGGCACCTTCGATACCGAGCTGGTTCGCGAATGGTTCAACGCCTTTGCGATCAATGCCGGCGTGACTTTGCACGTCGAGACCCTATATGGCGAGAATAGCCATCATATCGCCGAATCCTGCTTCAAGGGTCTGGCGAGGGCGCTGCGCGCGGCGGTGGCGATCGATCCGCGCGCCGCTGACGGAGTGCCATCCACCAAGGGTCAGCTCGGCGGCTGACGCTTGTTTTTGGCGGAGAGCTTTGATGCCGGTCTACACAGTTCACGCTCCGGTCGACAGCAGCGCGGGCATTCGCGCCACCGACAAGTTTGTCTTCGTTCGTGACGGGTTTCATTTCTGGGCAGCGCTGCTGGGCCCGCTGTGGCTGATCTGGCATCGCCTGTGGCTGGCGCTGATCGGCTGGATCCTCTTCACGATCGCGCTGGAGATCGGGATCATCAGCCTCGGTGCGGGCCGTACGGCCGTGCTCATTGCGAACATTCTGGTCGCACTGTTGCTGGGATTCGAGGCGGCGAGCCTGCAGCGCTGGACCCTGTCGCGGCGCAATTGGCGGCAGCTCGATATCGTGGTGGCGGACGACGAGGAACAGGCCGAGCGGCGTTTCTTCGATCGCTGGACCGCGAAACAGCGCGCGGCTGTCAACGATCAGGCGACGGTCGATCGCGGCGGCCCGCCGCCGACCCGGGATATTCCGGGCCAGGCCTTCTCCAGTCCGCCGCCGCTGCCGCACGACATCATTGGACTGTTTCCAGAACCGGGGGGCTCGCGGTGAGCGTTGCCATCATCGATTACGGCTCCGGCAATCTGCACTCCGCCGCCAAGGCATTCGAGCGCGCCGCGCGGAGCACGGAAAACCCCGACAAGATCGTGGTGACCCGCGATCCCGAGACGGTGTATCGCGCCGATCGCATCGTGCTGCCCGGCGTCGGCGCCTTCGCCGATTGCCGCCGCGGCCTCGACGCGCTCGACGGCATGATCGAGGCGATGACGGAGGCCGTGCGCAACAAGGCGCGACCGTTTTTCGGCATCTGCGTCGGCATGCAGCTGATGGCCACGCGGGGCAAGGAGCATGTCACCACCGACGGGTTCAACTGGATCGAAGGCGACGTCGAAAAGATTTCGCCGCGTCAGGAGAATTTGAAAATCCCGCATATGGGCTGGAACACGCTCGATGTCGTCCGCGAGCATGCGGTGCTGGAGCGGCTGCCGCTGGGGCCGAAGGGCCGCCACGCCTATTTCGTGCACTCCTATCACCTCAATGCGACGAACGAGACCGACGTGCTGGCGCGTGCCGATTACGGCGGACCGGTGACGGCGATCGTAGGCAAGGACACCGCGATCGGCACCCAGTTTCACCCGGAAAAAAGCCAGCGTTTCGGGCTGGCCTTGATTTCCAACTTCTTGAAATGGAAGCCGTGAGTTTTCTCCAGGCCATCGCCTTGATCACCCTCCCCGCCACTTCGTGGGGGGAGGGGAGTTCAGCGGCGTCTTTGCCGGAAAGCATTGGATGATCCTTTTTCCCGCCATCGATTTGAAGAACGGCCAGTGCGTGCGCCTCGAGCAGGGCGACATGGCGCGAGCGACCGTGTTCAACCTCGATCCGGCCGCGCAGGCGAAGGCGTTCGCCGCGCAGGGGTTCGAATATCTGCATGTTGTCGACCTCGACGGTGCCTTTGCCGGCAAGCCGATGAATGCGCATGCCGTCGAGGCGATGCTCGCGGCCGTCACCATGCCGGTGCAGCTCGGTGGCGGCATCCGGGATCTGAAGACGGTCGAGGCCTGGCTGGCAAAAGGCGTGGCACGGGTAATCATCGGCACCGCGGCGGTGCGCGATCCCGAGCTGGTGAAGGGTGTGGCGAAGAAATTTCCGGGCCGCGTCGCGGTCGGGCTCGACGCGCGCGACGGCAAGGTCGCGGTCGAAGGCTGGGCCGAGACATCAGAGGTGACCGCGCTCGAAATCGCGCGGCGTTTCGAGGATGCCGGCGTTGCCACGATCATCTTCACCGACATTGCCCGCGACGGCTTGCTGAAGGGCCTCAATCTCGACGCCACCATCGCGCTGGCAGAGCGCATCTCGATCCCCGTGATCGCCTCCGGCGGTTTTGCCTCCATCGCAGACGTGAAGGCGCTACTGGCCCCGCGGGCCAAGAAACTGGCCGGCGCGATCGCGGGCCGCGCGCTCTATGACGGCCGCCTCGATGCGGCAGCCGCGCTGGCGCTGATCCGCGACGCGCGCGCCGCGGCTTAGGGGTCCGATATGTTCAAGGTGCGTGTGATCCCCTGTCTCGACGTCAAGGACGGGCGCGTCGTCAAGGGCGTCAATTTTGTCAATTTGCGCGACGCCGGCGATCCCGTCGAAGCCGCGATCGCCTATGACGCCGCCGGCGCCGACGAGCTGTGCTTTCTCGACATCACCGCCACCCATGAAAATCGCGGCATCATGCTGGATGTGGTGCGGCGTACCGCGGAGGCCTGCTTCATGCCGCTGACGGTCGGCGGCGGGGTACGCACCATCGAGGATATCAAGACGCTGCTGCGCTCCGGCGCCGACAAGGCGTCGATCAACTCTGCCGCGGTCAGCCGCCGCGAGTTCGTCAAGCAGGCGGCGGAAAAATTCGGCGAGCAATGCATCGTTGTCGCAATCGACGCCAAGCGGGTCAAGCGCGGCGGCGGCTCGGACCGCTGGGAGATATTCACCCATGGTGGGCGCAATTCCACCGGCATCGATGCCATCGAATACGCCCAGGAAGTGGTCTCGCTCGGCGCCGGCGAAATTCTTTTGACCTCGATGGACCGCGACGGCACCAGGCAGGGCTTTGACCTGCCGCTCACCCGCGCGATCGCCGACAGCGTGCCTGTCCCGGTGATCGCTTCCGGCGGCGTCGGCAATCTGGATCATCTGGTCGACGGCATCCGCGAGGGCCACGCCACCGCGGTGCTGGCGGCTTCGATCTTCCATTTCGGGGAATTTACCATCCGGCAAGCCAAGGACCATATGGTCCGCGCCGGGCTGCCGATGCGGCTCGATCCATGACGACTCCTTGTCATAAGAGTGCTAAATCCCACATAGGGACGGCGCCCGGCCGGGCGCGCACGAGTTCGAGTTGATGTCGCGTTTCACAATCCACGATCTTGCCGCCACCATCGATGCCCGCGCGGCGTCGGGCGGCGAGGCATCCTATACGCGCAAGCTCCTGGACAAGGGGGCCGAGCATTGCGCCAAGAAACTGGGCGAGGAGGCGGTGGAAACCGTGATCGCCGCGGTCGAGAACGATCGCGACCACCTGATCGCCGAAAGCGCGGATTTGCTGTTCCACCTGCTGGTGCTCTTGAAGTCGCGCGGCGTGAGGCTTGAGGACGTCGAGGCCGCGCTGGCGCAGCGCACGACCATGTCCGGACTGGAAGAGAAGGCCGCGCGCAAGCGCGACCCATAACAATCATAGGCGGCGTCATGGATATTCGGGCACCGGAGCAGCAGTATAATCCCTACCGTATCTTCTCCCGGGAGCAGTGGGCGCGGCTGCGCGACGATACCCCGATGACGCTGGAACCGGGCGAGTTCGAGCGGCTGCGTTCGATGCATGACCGCCTCGACATGAGAGAGGTCGAGGAGATCTTCCTGCCGCTGTCGCGGCTGCTGTCGATCTATGTCGATGCGACCCACCGGCTCTACCAGGCACAGCGCCAGTTCCTCGGCATCCGCGACCGCAAGGTGCCCTACATCATCGGCGTCGCCGGTTCGGTGGCGGTCGGCAAGTCGACCACCGCGCGCGTGCTGCAGGCGCTGTTGGCACGCTGGTCGCCGCGGCCGCGGGTCGACCTGGTGACGACCGACGGCTTTCTGTTTCCCAACGCCGTGCTCGAGCGGCAGGGCCTGATGCAGAAGAAGGGCTTTCCCGAGAGCTACGACCTGCCGATGCTGCTGTCGTTTCTCAGCGACATCAAGGCCGGAAGACGGCCGGTGCGGGCGCCGGTCTATTCGCATTTGACCTAC
>DATNMT010000428.1:0-6173 GCA_035602495.1 Bradyrhizobium sp. | reverse complement strand
CGCCGGTGGCGCCGATGGGATGGCCGAGCGCGCAGGCGCCGCCGTTGATGTTGAGTTTCTCGCGGGGGATTCCGAGGTCGCGCTGCGCGGCCATTGGCACCACCGCGAACGCCTCGTTGATCTCGAACAGGTCGACATCGCCGACCCGCCAGCCGACCTTGTCGAGCAGCTTGCGGATCGCCGGGATCGGCGCGGTGGTGAACCATTGCGGTTCCTGGCTGTGTGTGGCGTGGCCCTTGATCTCGGCCAGAACAGGCAAGCCGTCGCGATCGGTGAGCGATCGCTTTGCAAGGATCAGCGCCGCGGCGCCATCGGCGTTCGCCGAGGAGGCGGCCGGCGTAATGGTGCCGTTGGCGCGGAACGCCGGCTTCAGCCCGGGAATTTTCGCAGGGTCCACCTTGAGCGGAATTTCGTCATTGCCGATGGTGCGCGGACCGGCCTTTTCCTTGACCGTCAGCGGCACGATTTCGGCCCTGAACGCGCCGCCTTCCACCGCCTTGCGCGCGCGCGTCAGCGTCTCCATGGCGTAGGCGTCCTGATCGGCGCGGGTGAACTGATAGGCTTCCGCGGTGGCCTCGCCGAAATCGCCCATCGAGCGGCCGACCTCGTAGGCGTCCTCAAGCCCGTCCATCATCATATGGTCGATGATGCGGTCATGGCCGGCGCGATAGCCGGCGCGCGCCTTCGCCAGCAGATAGGGCGCATTGCTCATGCTCTCCATGCCGCCGGAGACCACGATCTCGGCGGAACCGGCGTTGATGATGTCATGCGCCAGCATGGTGGCTTTCATGCCGGAGCCGCAGACCTTGTTGACGGTGGTGGCGCCGGTAGCGTCCGGCAATTTGGCGCCACGCGCGGCCTGCCGCGCCGGTGCCTGGCCCTGGCCTGCCGGCAGCACGCAGCCCATGAAGACTTCGTCGACCCGGTCGGCTGACAATTTTGCCCGCTCCACGGCCGCGCCGATCACATGGGAACCGAGTTGATGGGCGGAAAACGGCGAAAGATCGCCCATGAACTTGCCCAACGGGGTGCGGGCGGCGGAAACGATGACGACGGGATCGGAAGCGGCGGCCATGGCGGATGCTCCTCGGGTTTTGCATTTTTGGATGACATTCATCATATGATGCGCCGCAAAATTTGCAACGGCGGGCCGGGGACATATTGTCGTGAGGGCAGCTACCGCTTCCGGTCGACAAACGCCTGCATCAGCCGGTGCGGTTCCTCGGCGAGGAAGCATTTTCCGAACACCCCGATGCTCAGATCGACCGATTCCTTCAGCGGCAGTTCCTCCCATTGCCGGAGCAGGGCTTTTTGCGCGCGGAGCGCCTCGGGACCGCATTCCAGCAGCGCGGCCACCGTCTTTTCGACCGCGGCATCGAGGCCACCTTCGGGCGCGACCACGTCGACCAGCCCCCAGGCGAGCGCGGTGGGCGCGTCGATATTTTCCGCCGTCATCACCAGCCAGCGGGCGCGGCCCCAGCCGATCAGCCGCGGCAACAGGGCTGCGTGGATAACCGAGGGGATCCCGACCCGCACTTCCGGCATACCGAATTTGGCGTCGTGCGCGGCGATCCGGAAGTCGCAGCTAGCTGCGACTTCGAGGCCGCCGCCGAGGCACCAGCCGGGCATCCGCGCGATCACCGGCCCCGGGAACGCGCGCACCGCCTCGCAGAGATCGCGCAGGCCGGTGATGAATTTCTCCGCCGAGGCCTGGTCGAGCCGGGCCATTTCCTTGATGTCGGCGCCGCCGATCAGGCTCTTTTCGCTCTGGCCGGCGATGACCAGCACGCGGATCTGCCGCTCCGTCGCCAGCACCTCCAGCCCCTCGCGGACGGCGTTGATGACGGCCGATCCCAGGATGTTGAGCGAACCGGCATTGCAGATGGTCAGGCGGACGACGCCGCGCGGGTCGCGGTCGACGCCGCAATGGGAATTAAGCATTTGCATGGAAGGTCTCGCCGAGGGTGAATACGTCACTTCCCGGGCAAAGCCCGGCCTTGTCAAGGCCGGCGGAACCGCCGCTCGCCGGGGTGGGATATCAAGCGACGAAATAAAATGGAGCTTTTTGCGGCGGCAGGTGTTATTATATGACTCTAAACATCTTATAGGACTAATGATGCGTTACTCCAGGGAACACAAGCTCGAAACCCACGCCCGGATCGTGAAGAAAGCCTCGGTGCGGCTGCGCGAGAAGGGCGCGCATGGCATCGGCGTCGCCGACCTGATGAAGGACGCAGGACTCACCCATGGCGGCTTCTACGCGCATTTCGATTCGCGGGAAGCGCTGCTGATCGAGGCCTTTGCCTATGCGATGGATCGCGGCAGGGAGCGCTGGCGCAAGCTCGCCGAACAGGTGGCGCCGAACAAGCGGCTGGCGACGATCGTGGATGCGTACCTGGCGCCGATACACCGCGACGATCCCGGCCACGGCTGCGCCGTTCCGACGCTGGGCGCGGAAATCGCCCGCGAGAGCCCCAAAACCCGCAAGGCCTTCGCCGGCAAGCTGGAGCAGATGATCGATATGGTCGCCGAGCAGATTCCGGATGTTCCGCGCAAGGCCGCGCGCAAGCGGGCGATGGCTGCGGTTGGGACCATGATGGGTACGATCGTGCTGGCGCGTATCGCCGGTAGTGGCGAGTTTTCCGACGAAATCCTCGCCGCCGGGCGCGACGCCGTGCTCGATCGCGCCAGTCAGCCGAAACGGGCAGCGAAGAAATCCGCCGCCAGGAAGGCCGCCGCACCGGCCCGGCACTGATCGGGGCCTTGCGACAATCCCATTCGACGTTGGCCGTAGGGGCGTGAATACGCCCGCCCAAGCCCGCATTTTCGCAAATGCGCTAGGCGCGGAAACCCTTTCCAAACGCTGCAAAGACTGCAAGATGCCGCAAAATCCGGCTTCAGGAGGAACCCATGCGCGCAATCGGACATTTCATCGGCGGCCGCGAGGTCAAGGGTACTTCGGGGCGGTTCGCGGACGTCTTTGAGCCGATGACCGGCGACGTCCAGGCCCAGGTGGCGCTGGCCTCCAGGGCAGAGGTTCGCGCCGCGGTCGAGAACGCCAAGGCGGCGCAGGCGGAGTGGGGCGCCACCAATCCGCAGCGCCGTGCCCGTGTCATGATGAAGTTCCTCGAACTGGCGCAGCGCGACTACGACAAGCTTGCGGACCTGTTGGCGCGCGAGCACGGCAAGACCGTTCCCGACGCCCGCGGCGATATCCAGCGCGGGCTCGAGGTGGTCGAATTCGCCTGCGGCATTCCGCATTTGATGAAGGGCGAATATACCGAAGGCGCCGGCCCCGGCATCGACATCTATTCGATGCGGCAACCCCTGGGAGTGGTCGCCGGCATCACGCCGTTCAATTTCCCGGCGATGATCCCGATGTGGAAATTCGCGCCCGCGATCGCCTGCGGCAACGCGTTTATCCTGAAACCGTCGGAGCGCGATCCCGGCGTGCCGATGGAGCTGGCAAAACTGATGATCGAGGCCGGCCTGCCGCCGGGCATCCTCAACGTCGTCAACGGCGACAAGGAAGCGGTCGACGCCATCCTCGACGATCCCGACATCAAGGCCGTCGGTTTTGTCGGCTCGTCGCCGATCGCGCAATATATCTACGAGCGGGCGGCGGCCACCGGCAAACGCGCGCAATGTTTCGGCGGCGCCAAGAACCACGCCATCGTGATGCCGGATGCCGACATGGACCAGACCGTCGATGCGCTGATCGGCGCCGGCTATGGCTCGGCCGGCGAACGCTGCATGGCGGTCTCGGTCGCCGTTCCCGTCGGCAAGACCACCGCCGACCGGCTGATGGAAAAGCTGATCCCGCGGGTGGAATCCCTGAAGATCGGCACCTCGATCGACCCGTCGGCCGATTACGGTCCGTTGGTGACGCGTGAGGCGCTCAACCGCGTCAAGAATTATGTCGAGATCGGCATCAAGGAAGGCGCTACCCTCGCGGTCGACGGCCGTAACTTCAAAATGCAGGGCTATGAGAACGGGTTCTATATGGGCGGCTGCCTGTTCGACAACGTGACCAAGGACATGCGGATCTACAAGGAGGAGATTTTTGGCCCGGTGCTCTCTGTGGTGCGCGCGCATGACTACAAGGAGGCGCTGGCGCTGCCGTCGGACCATGACTACGGCAATGGCGTTGCGATTTTCACCCGCGACGGCGACGCCGCGCGCGATTTCGCCGCCAAGGTCAATGTCGGCATGGTCGGCATCAACGTGCCGATCCCGGTGCCGATCGCCTATTACACCTTCGGCGGCTGGAAGAAGTCCGGCTTCGGCGATCTCAACCAGCACGGGCCGGATTCGATCCGCTTCTACACCAAGACCAAAACGGTGACCGCGCGCTGGCCCTCCGGCGTCAAGGAAGGCGCGGAGTTTTCGATTCCGACCATGAACTGAGGTCAGGCCAACGATGCTGAAGTTCGTCATGCCCGGGCTTGTCCCGGGCATCCACGCCTTGATGACGAAGCAGGAAAGACGTGGATGGCCGGGACAGGCCCGGCCATGACGGTCATACCCAGAGGACAACGCGGGCAACGAATGCAATTCGCTCTCAACGAGGACCAGATTGCGGTTCGCGACATGGCGCGGGATTTCGCCGCGGAAAAGATCGCGCCGCATGCGATCCGTTGGGACGAGGAGAAGCATTTCCCGGTCGATGTGATGCGCGAGGCGGCCAAACTTGGCATCGGCGGCATCTATATCCGCGACGATGTCGGCGGCTCGGCGCTATCTCGTTTCGACGCGGCGCTGATCTTCGAGGCGCTGGCGCAGGGTTGTCCGACGGTGTCGGCATTCATCTCGATCCACAATATGGCGTCCTGGATGGTCGATGCCTTTGGCAGCGATGCCCAGCGCAGGAAGTGGCTGCCAAAACTCTGCACCATGGAGCTGCTCGCAAGCTATTGCCTGACCGAGCCCGGCTCGGGATCGGACGCCGCGGCGCTGCGCACCCGCGCGGTGCGCGACGGCGACCATTATGTGCTCAACGGGCAGAAGCAGTTCATCTCCGGCGCCGGCGGCGGCGACCTTTATGTGGTGATGGTGCGGACCGGTGAGGGCGGGCCCGGCGGCATTTCCACGCTGGTGGTCGAGGGCGATACGCCGGGGCTGTCGCTCGGCGCCAACGAGCGCAAGATGGGCTGGAACGCGCAGCCGACGCGGGCTGTGATATTCGAAAATGCCCGCGTGCCGGTCGCCAACCGGCTCGGCGAGGAGGGCATCGGCTTCAAGATCGCGATGGCCGGCCTCGACGGCGGCCGCATCAACATCGCGGCCTGTTCGCTGGGCGGGGCTCAGAGCGCACTCGACAAGTCGCTGGCCTATATGAAGGAGCGCAAGGCGTTCGGAAAGCGGCTGGACGAATTCCAGGCGCTGCAATTCCGGCTCGCCGACATGGCGACGGAATTGGAGGCGGCGCGGACCTTTGTGTGGCGCGCCGCCGCGGCGCTCGACCGCAAGGATGCGGATGCCACCATGCTGTGCGCGATGGCAAAGCGCTTCGGCACCGATGTCGGATTCGAGGTCGCCAACCAGGCGCTGCAACTGCACGGCGGCTACGGCTACTTGAGCGAATACGGCATCGAGAAGATCGTGCGCGATCTGCGCGTGCACCAGATCCTCGAGGGCACCAACGAGATCATGCGGCTGATCGTGTCGCGCAAGCTGATCGAGGACGCCCGATGACGGCGCAAATTGCCGCGGTCGCGGGCCAAGAGCCCGACCTGATCGCGCGGCGCGAGGGCGCGGCGGGCATCATCCGGCTGAACCGGCCGAAGGCGATCAATGCCGTGACGCTGGAAATGTTTCGCGACATCGACAAGGCGCTCGATGCGTTCGAAGCGGATCCGGCGGTCGGCCTGATCCTGCTGGAGGGTGCCGGCGAGCGCGGACTTTGCGCCGGCGGCGATATCCGGGCGCTCTATGAAAGCTCCCAGGTCAAGGGCGATCTCGGCAAGATCCTGTGGCGCGAGGAGTACGTTCTCAACGCCCGCATCGCCAAATTTCCAAAACCCTATGTCGCTTTCATGGACGGCATCGTGATGGGCGGCGGCGTCGGGCTGTCCGCGCACGGCAGCCATCGGGTGGTGACCGAGAAGACAAAACTGGCGATGCCGGAAGTCGGCCTCGGCTTCTTTCCCGATGTCGGCGGCACCTTCCTGTTG
>DATNMT010000421.1:0-9122 GCA_035602495.1 Bradyrhizobium sp. | reverse complement strand
AACGGAATACGTTCGTTTTGGGTTGGACCGTCCGCCCCGACCGACGAGGCCGTGGTGCGCTGGGTCCTGCAGGCGCATCCGATCAGTGTACGCGCACGATGGGAAGCCCTGCGCGACGGATTGCGCGGCGCAGGGCTTCCTGTCGACGGGATCGTCCAGTTATCTCTGTAAGCCGGATTTTTCAGGCACAGAAGCTGATCGTGTAGTCGCCGATGCGTTCGGCATGCACCCGGAATTTTTCATTTTCGGGGATCACCGGATCCATGCCATTGAACAGACGCTTGTAGAACGGCGGGATCGGATAGGTTGCGCCGGGCTGACTGAGCCGTTCCTCGGAATCCGCGATCATCACCTTTGGCGGCAACCGTACCACGATCGTATCCTGTTCCTGCGCAACGAACTTGATCTGCTTGAAGCGCTCCGGCACCGTCATGAACACCTGTGCCTTGGCGAGTTGCGCCTTGAATTCGTCGATGGTTTCCGGGATCGGATACTCGTTATCATCCTCAAGATAGTTTTTGCCGGTTGACCAGGTCTTCACCAAATTGCCCCAGCGCTCATGGTTCGTCACTACCAGTCTTTCGATCGCCATCGTTCAGTCCTCCGGGTTGCGTGAGGCGGAAGGACTCCGCCTCACAGAAATGCAGGCTCGGCCTGTCGCAGATTGGCGATCTCGGCCGTGAATTCGACCAGCTGGTCCATGCGCTCAATTTCGGGTACTTCTTCGAAAACGTTGGTCGGGTAGTATTCGCTGGAGAGGTCGGCGAGGGCCTCGGCAAGCGAGCCTGCGCCGTGTCCTGCGGGATGCGCGCTATCCGCGAGCGCGCCGAAAATCACTTCCGAGACGATGATCGAGCCGAGCGGCCCGAGGCACAGGCCCTCGGCCCGCGGCTGCTGCATGGCTTCGAACAGGACAAAAAATGGCAACGGCGGATCGTTCGCAATCGTTTCGATATCTTCCGCGGAGAGCCCGCCATAGGCCGTTTCGGAAGCCAGCCACTCGCGGAGTTGGCAGACCCGGTAGGGACGATCGGCAAGCAATCGCGAAGCGCCGATGAGATGCGGCCGCTTCGCGGCGATCTCGGTCACAAGCGCATTCACCGACCACAGTCCCGCGAGCGAGGCGCCCAGAAGGTCGCGATAGAGCAGGCCAACGCGGTTGGTTTGATCGACGGCTGGAAAGATTTCGTCGTTGCCCAATCCGTCGCTGAGATATGGGCCGATACGCCGGCTGAAATTCGGCCTCGATCCCTTGATCTCGAAAAAGCGCGACCATCGCACGATCCACGTCGAATCCAGCGGCATGTTGACGGGATCGTTCGCCGAAGTCTTTTCCAGGGTGTTGTTGAGATCGTGCGTAAAGATGTCATTGATACGGTACTCCGGCCGCACCATCGCGTGTCCGAAACGAAATGCGCCGTGGGAGAATTCAAGCGGGATCTGCCAGCCATTTCGCTCTTGCATGCCGCGAAGCGCGGAATCGTTTCCGAAAGCCGCGGGCCGATCGATGAAGTCCGGGCTCGGACCGGAGTAGGCCATATAGACCGCCGGATGCAGCACCCGCTGCATCAGGTCCTTGCGGATGACGTTGTGATAGATGCGCGTCAATGCATCGCGCGCGCACAGAAACCGATTATAGGCGGCGCCCAGGCTGGCATTGGGACCGGTGGCGGGTTCGCCGCGGCGAACAATGTCGACCAGCCCATTATGGAGCAGCGCGAACAGCGCCGTCAGCTGCGACATAATGGCATGATCGTCGTTGCGGGGATCGGCGATCAGCGCTTCTGTCAGAGCCACGCGATGCCCGGCAATGCTGCGATCTATTCCCGTGACATTCTCGGCCGCGGTTCGCGCGATGTCGCGAAACGGACAGCCCGGCGGCTCGACCGTCTTGTCTTTCCAGCGCATCCGGCCAAGCCGCAGCTTGGTGCGCCGCTCGTCATTTGGCGCATCCAGCGCATAGACGGAGGGTGAACCAACCGGACCATGACCGAACAGGGTTTCAAGTTTGAGGGCTGCGTGACGTGAATTGGCGCTGTCTGGACCAAGGGTGCCCGCAACCGAGATCGGTATCGCGGAGTGCACCAGATCGTGGGCCACAAATTGCAGCAGGTAGGTGTAACCCGAGGGGATGCGGGGGTTTTCCCAGCATTCCAGCGTTGCGTCGCGATGCGCGGGCCACTGCAATTCGGCATCCATCCGCCGCGACAACCGGTTCATCAGCGCCCGAATTTTCGGCAACTGCTCCGGCGCATCCAGCGGGTCGATTCCATAGGCCTTGTATCGCTGCGATGCGCGGGGAGGGCCGAGGAAATGTCGAAACCCGGGAGGCGTTCCGTAACGGTCGGCGGAACCGTCGAGCGGCGCGGTTTTCGAAATCCAGCGGGCGGACGCCTCTGATCCCTCATGCACCCCCATTGATCAATTCTCCTGCCCTGGAATTCGAGGCTGACGAGTGAGCCGTGAAATTATCGTGATCTGGGCATTGCGTAGCCCGGCACCCGCTGCCAGAGCGGAACGTGGCTCAGCTATTGCCAGGTGCCGTACATGCGCCCAAGGCGCCCGAGACTTAGCCTACGGCGCTCAATCACGAGATCAACCAAATCCTGCTGAAACCGCGCGCTCGAGCAGGCTGATCCGCCAACTGAATCTGAAGGCGGATCGAGCTGTCAGGTCAGACCATCGGGACCCGCCGGGCCGCGACGGCGGCCGGTGAGATGACCTCGATATCGAGAGGCACCCGCCACCGCTCTGTAAAGCACACTTTGGGCTCTGCGTTGCTGCCCTTCGTGCCTTCCATGACAAAGCCTTCGAAGCCGCCGCTCATCACCTCATTGCATTTCTGCACATAGACCGGGAAGCCGCCGATATACGGCATGAACACGCGAGGCCGGCCGGGGATGTTGGTGCCGACATACCAGGAACTGCAGGTCGATCGCAGCGAGACCGTCGACACCTCGTTGACGTGCTCGACCCAGGCGTCCTCGTGCGCCAGCGTCGGCTCGATCGACCCCGCCCCGATATCGCGCATATGGCCCATGCAGTCGGCCAGCCAATCGACATGCTGCTCGATCGCCTGGATCATGCTGGCCAGCACGGAGGGGCTGCCGGGACCGGTGATCATGAACAAATTGGGGAAGCCGGCCGACGCGATGCCGAGATAGGCGCGCGGCCCCGCCCGCCATTTCCCGGCAAGCGTCTGCCCGTTGCGGCCGGTGATCGCGATCTTGTCGAACGACCCCGTCATCGCGGCAAAGCCGGTGGCGCAGACGACGGCGTCCAGTCTGTATTCGAAACCGTTGACCTCGATGCCTTCGGCGGTGAAACGTTCGATCGGGGCGGTCGAGACGTCGACCAGTTTGACGTGGGGAAGATTATAGGTTTCGAAATATCCGGTATCGACGCAGAGCCGCTTGCAACCGAAAACGTTGTCCGGACAAAGCAACTCCGCCGTCGCCGCATCCTTCACGATGCCGCGGATCTTGCGGCGGGCGAAGTCGGCGATGGTGTCGTTGGCGGCTTTCTCGAACAGGAGATCGCCGTAGGCGCCGAGAAACGGCAGGCCGCCGCGGGCCCAGGCTTCCTCGTATTGCCTGTCGCGGTCCGCGGGGCCCGCCTCCAGCGCCGGCGTGGTGTTGAACGGAAAATAAAAACCGGTCGGTCGGGCGCGCGCCTTCGCCCGCAGCGATGGATAGTCGGCCTTGACCGACTGGCGATATTCCGGCGTCAGCTTCTCGTTCCAGGCCGGCACCGACCAGGTCGCCGTGCGCTGGAAGACCGTTAGCGTCTCGGCCTGCTGCGCGATGATCGGGATCGACTGGATCGCGGAAGAGCCGGTGCCGATCACGCCGACCTTGAGCCCGGTGAAGTCGACACCCTCGTGCGGCCATTGCCCGGTGTGATAGATGGCCCCGCGAAAATCATCGATACCCCTGAAGGCCGGTCGGTTCGGCGCCGACAGGCAGCCGACGGCCATGATGCAGAATTTCGCGCTGACCCGGTCGCCGCGGTCGGTCTCGATATGCCAGCAGTTTTCTTCTTCATCAAAACTCGCCGCAACGACCCGCGTGTCGAACACGATATGCCCGCGCAGATCGAAGCGATCGGCAATATGGTTGGCGTAGGCAAGGATTTCGGGTTGCGGCGCGTACTTCTCCGACCAGTTCCACTCCTGGTCCAGTTCCTCCGAGAAGGAGAACGAGTACTGCATGCTCTCGACGTCGCAACGCGCGCCGGGATAGCGGTTCCAGTACCAGGTGCCGCCGACACCGCCGCCGGCCTCGAACACCCGTGCCGAAAAGCCCAGTCCACGCAGCCGATGCAGCATGTACATCCCGGCAAAGCCCGCGCCAACGACGACCGCATCGAAAACCGCCCCCACTTCGGCAGGGCGCTCCGGTGGCGTTGGGGTAGCGGCAATCATGGTTCGCGTCTTCTTCCGGGTCCGCGCTGGGCGGCAAGTTTTTGGGTCATTTGAGGCCGTTCACAGCCATTAAGAAGGTAGCGGGATTGCTCCCGAAGTCCATTGCCATATGCGCCCGCAGGGTGCGCGGCCGCCGCATATCCCGACCGCTTGAGCGCCGAACCGACCTATGGTGCGCCGATTGGTCAAAACCCGAGGCCCCCCTCACAGGTCATTGCAGTGGAACGAGTTTCGTGCCGGCGCGTTCACTCCAATCGGGATCGGGGGATAGATGGAAGTTAGCGACAAGATTGCAGCCTCGCTGAGCGAGGAGAGTCGGTACCGCCTGCTGATCGAAGCGGTCACGGATTATGCGATCTATATGCTCGACGCCTCGGGCTTCGTGACCAGCTGGAACCCCGGTGCCCAGCGGTTCAAGGGCTATCTGGCGGCGGAAATCATCGGCCAGCATTTCTCCCGCTTCTATACGCCCGAAGATCAGGCTGATGGCCTGCCCGCCCGCGCACTCAAGACCGCCATGACCGAAGGCAAGTTCGAGGCCGAGGGCTGGCGGGTCCGAAAGGACGGAACCCGGTTCTGGGCCTACGTCGTCATCGATCCCATTATTTCGGAAAGTGGTGTCCTGATCGGATACGCCAAGGTCACGCGCGATCTGACCGAGCGCAAGAAGTCGGAAGAGGCCTTGCGCCAGAGCCAGGAGCAGTTTCGCCTGCTGGTGCGGGGTGTAACGGATTATGCGCTCTATCTGCTCGACACGGAGGGACACGTCAGCAACTGGAACCTCGGCGCCCAGCGCATCAAGGGCTATTTGCCCGAAGAGATCATCGGCAAGCATTTCTCGGAATTCTACACCGAAGAGGACCGCAAGGCCGGAGAGCCGCAAAGAGCGCTCGAGATCGCACGCCGCGATGGGCGCTTCGAGAAGGAAGGATTGCGTATGCGCAAGGACGGCTCGCGCTTCTGGGCGCATGTCGTCATCGATGCGATCCGCGACGATCATGGCGAATTCATGGGCTACGCCAAGATCACGCGTGACATCACCGAGCGGCGCGAGGCCAGTGCCAAGCTGGAAAAGGCGCGGGAGGCGTTGCATCAATCGCAAAAGATGGAAGCCATCGGGCAGCTCACCGGCGGGGTGGCGCATGATTTCAATAATCTGCTGATGGCCATTCTGAGCAGCCTGGAAATGATGCGAAGAAGATTGCCGGCCGATTCGCGTGTCATCAATTTGCTCGATAATGCGGTACAGGCCGCCGAGCGCGGCACGCTGCTCACCAAACGCATGCTGGCTTTTGCGCGCCGCCAGGAATTGAAGCAGGATGTCATCGATATTCCCGAGCTCGTGCGCGGCATGAGCGAACTGATGCGGCGGTCGCTTGGTCCTTCGGTGAATATCGAAACGCGGTTTCCACTTCAAACCCGGCCCGTGCTTGCCGACGCCAACCAGCTTGAAATGGCGGTCCTCAATCTCGCCGTGAACGCGCGAGATGCGATGGAAGGCGGCGGCGAGATCATCATCGGCACGCGGGAATATTCCATCGGGTCCGATGAGGGTCATTTGGAGCCCGGAGACTACATCTGCATCTCCGTCATCGATAACGGCAGCGGTATGGACGAAGAGACCGTTCGGCGCGCCACCGAGCCTTTCTTCACGACGAAAGGCGTCGGCAGGGGAACAGGGCTTGGACTTTCGATGGTGCATGGTCTCGCCGAGCAATCTGGCGGCCGGTTCAACCTCAAAAGCCAGCTCGGCGCAGGTACCACCGCCGAACTCTGGCTGCCGGTTGCTCAAGCCGAACCGCAAGTGGCGGAACCCGCGAAGGTGACCTTGCCATCCGCGCCGGATTATAGCTCGCTGAGTATCCTTGCCGTCGATGACGACGCGCTGGTGTTGACGAACACCGCCGCCATGCTTGAAGACCTCGGCCACAGGGTGCAACGCGCCAGCTCTGCCAAGGCCGCGCTGGCGATATTGAACAGCGATCCCACGATCGAACTGGTGGTCACCGATCAGGTCATGCCGCAGATGACCGGGCTGCAATTGGCGAAGATCGTGGCGCAGACCTGGCCTGACGTGCCGATCGTGATTGCCACGGGGTACGCGGAAACCGAGCCCGGCGCGTTGAACAACATGCCCAGACTTGCCAAGCCGTTCACCCGGCAGGAGCTGGCCGCCGAAATCCTGCGCCTGCTGCCTTTGACCAGGAACGCCGGTCGCGTGGTGAAATTCCCCCGCGCCGAAGCCAAGGACAAATAGAAGCGTTCCGAAGGGGGCCGGCGCTTGAGAGGATCGCGATCCCGCTTCGCTAAAACAGCGCGCATGCCGAGATTCTCAGCATCGCCATCTCTCCACACCCACCACGTGAGCGTCCGCACTGCCCTGAATACCAAGCCCGGACGACGCTGGTCATGACGCCGGCAGCGACCTCTTGTAATCAGGCGTGGCGGCTGGCTTGGCGATGATCTAAAGACACCGCGGTCATTGTGTTGCATGGATACGAGATGTGGCAGCGCACTGGCCAGGTTTGAATGTTCCGCGACTTCAACGTGCGGCGATGCCGTACCAGCACAGGGGACCACCATGATTTCAGTCTTGATCGGGGTTTTGATTATTTGCGTCGTCGGTGCAATCTGCTTTTGGGCTATCGACAGATTTATCAGGGAAGCTCGACTGGCAAACCTTCTCAAACTGCTTGTGGTGCTGATTTGCCTCGCGTCGATCCTTCAACGGGTGCTGCCGTTTGCCGGAATCAATCTGTAGTGGCCACAAGATGCCACTGGTCCCGGCGTGGAGGGAACCATGCCGGTCGACTGACGTTCATAGTCCATGTTCGCCCTCAAGGCCGCATTGGCTACCCTGTTGTTCTCGTTTGCCATCTGTTCAGTTCGCGCTGAAAGCGGACTGGCCTCGTATTATGGCGGGGGAAAAACCGCTAGCGGCGAGGTAACCGGACCGAGGGGTTTTACGGCCGCTCATCGCACATTGGCGTTCGGCACTACCGTTTTGGTTACGAACGTTAGAAACGGCAAGACGGTCGTCGTGCGCATAACAGACCGTGGTCCATTTGGGCGTGGTCGCATTATCGACGTGAGCCGTGCTGCGGCGCGCGAACTTGATATGATCGATAGCGGCACGATAAAGGTCATCCTGGTGCGTCAATAGAGCGGCTCCGCTGACCGGCGCGCTCACCGCGTCTTCGTTCGGCGAAGCAGGTCCTAATTGCGATACGGGGGAGACGCGGTCGGAGCGGACTGATCCGCAAAAGGCGGATGAGCCTTTTGCGTGCGGGCCTTTCATTCCGCCACCCGTTCCAGACTGACGTTGCACATGCCGTCGCAGCCGATTGCCCTGGATGCGGGCGGCGTCAGATCGATTTCGCGGCGCGGCCAGAACCTCCGGTTCGGTCCCTTGTCCGCCACCTTGCAGACCACGGATTTTCCGTTGGCGACATTGGTGACGCGGAGCCGCTGGCCGATCTGTTCGTACATATGCGCGCAGACCAGGTCCCGATAAGGATGCAGTCGCTTGCCGTCGGCGGCAATCGTGTCGTCGAACTCGGTGGCGATGCCGCCATAGGGCGGCGGCTTGATGCGCGTCTGCCAGAGATCGTCGAATGTTTCGGCGCGCGCGCACGGGCATGTCGCGAACAGCGTCAGCGCCGACAGCATGAGCACAATGCGGACATCCATGCCTCGATTGTGCTGGCCGCCTATGGGCAGATCGTGGCCACGCGATGCCAACTTTCCGGCAGCATTATGAAGGCTGGATGACACCCGGGCGCGGCGCCAGGGGGCGCCGCCGGATGTATGCGGCTAATTCCGGTACGAGGTATCGACGCGGTCGAGCTTGCGCAGCAGCGCCGGCCAGGCCAGATCGCCGTTGCGGTTGGGCAGGTGAGCCCGGGGCTTCACCTTGTCGAAGGTTTTCTCCAGCACGTCCTGTGGCGGATAGACCAGTTTGGTATTGCAGGACAAGGCCATCACCTGGATTTCGCAGGCACGCTCCATGCGATAGAGGATATTGAAGGTTGCGGGGATGGTGCGTCCGACCACCAGCAGGCCGTGGTTGCGCAACACCATCGCCTCGTGGTCGCCGAGGTCTCTCACCAGCCGCTCGCGCTCGCCGACATCGTCGGCGATGCCTTCGAAGTCGTGGTAGCCGATGTGAAGGAAGCGCATCGAGGTCTGCGCCAGCGGTAATAGACCGCATTCCATCGCCGACACCGCCATGCCGGCCGGCGTATGGGTATGCGCGACGCAGTCGACGTCGTGCCGCGCCATGTGGATGGCGCTGTGAATGACGAAGCCGGCGGCGTTGACGCCGTAGTCGGAGGCGTTGAACAGCACGTTGCCGTCGAGGTCGACCTTGATCAGGCAGGAGGCGTCGATCTCCTCGTAGAGCATCCCGTAGGGATTGATCAGGAAATGGTCATGCGTGCCGGGCACGCGGCACGAGATGTGGTTGGCGATCATCTCGGTCATGCCGTACATCGCGGTCAGGCGGTAGCAGGCCGCGAGATCGACGCGGGTTTGCCATTCCTCGGCGCTCACCTGTTCGCGGACCGATTTTACCACCTTGATGGCGGGGGCGCTGACGGGAGGGGTCATGGGATTCTCCGTTGAAACGGGTGGTTTCGTGTGGGCTAAGGGCTAACCGGCTGAGCCTCAGGATACCGGCAATACCGGTTGCGCCGCAAGG
>DATNMT010000394.1:0-2728 GCA_035602495.1 Bradyrhizobium sp. | reverse complement strand
CAGAATCAATTAAACAAATGCTCAACCTGCAATCCAGAGTTGTGTACGCCGCTTGGCGGCCTCGACGAGGCTCCGCTGTTTCTCCACCGGCAGACACCGGCGGCCGTGTCTCGATGTGCCCGCAGATCGAAATGTCGATGGGGCACTCGGTGGCCGAGATGGGTCATTGAACGAAACCGCTCGCGCGGTAGAGCGCTGCGCGCAAGGTAGCGCCTGGGGCTGAGGGACGGGGTAACGGGACGGGGCGTCCTGTCTGAAGATCATGAGGTTAGCAACCTCAGTTCAGACAGGAGTATCCCATGAGTGATGAGTGCATCAGCCCGTTGCGGCGGCGAATGATCGAGGACATGACGGTCCGCAGGTTCACGCTGAAGACCCAGAGCGACTACATCCGGGTCGTCAAGAACTTCACGATCTTCCTCGGCCGATCGCCTGACACAGCTTCCAATGAGGATTTGCGTCGGTTCCAACTGCACCTGAGCGAGAAGCGCGTGGGTGCACCGACCATCAACTTGACGGTCTCAGCGTTGCGGTTCTTTTTCACCGTGACGCTCGACCGCACCGATGCGGTCAAGCACCTGACGTTCGTCGCGGAGCCGCGGAAGATTCCGGTCGTTCTGAGCCCCGAGGAGGTGGTGCGTTTTCTGGAGGCCGCCCCCGGCGTCAAATACAAGGCGGCGCTGAGCGTGGCCTATGGTGCAGGCCTGCGCGTGTCCGAGGTTGCGACCCTGAAGGTGTCCGACATCGATAGCGAGCGCATGATGCTGCGGGTCGAGCAGGGCAAGGGCCGCAAGGATCGCCACGCGATGCTCTCGCCGGTTTTGCTTGATCTGTTGCGTGACTGGTGGCGGATTGCGCGACCGACCGCTTGGCTGTTTACCGGCCAGGATCCGCTGCAGCCGATATCGACGCGCCAGCTCAACCGGGCCTGCCATGCTGCAGCCGTCATGGCGGAGATCAGAAAGCGCGTCACCCCGCACACCCTGCGGCATAGCTTTGCAACGCATCTACTGGAGCAGAATACCGATATCAGAGTGATTCAAGTTTTGCTCGGACATTCCAAGCTTGAAACGACGGCGCTCTATACGCGCATTGCCACCAACACCATCCGCGCGGTCATGAGCCCGTTGGATCGCCTCGCGCCGCTGATGTCCAAGAAGGATGAGCCCAAGGACGATCCGCCCGCATAAGCCGCGGCGATCATGGCGCGTCCAGTTCTGGAGGTTGCGGATATCTTTCGTGACCACGGACCGGCTTGGCGTCGTGCCAATGCCGGCCATGTGAGCCTCGGCCAGATGAAGGTGATGAGCGCGATCGAGAGCTGCCGCACGGCGGCTCTCGGCGGCCATGTCGTGCGCTGCGAGGACTGCTCGCATATCGACATCGCCTACAACTCTTGCCGCAATAGGCATTGTCCCAAGTGCCAGGGCTCGCAGGCGCGCGCATGGCTGGAGGAGCGCAAGGCCGAACTGCTGGGCGTCCCTTACTTCCACGTCGTGTTCACGTTGCCGGCGCGGATCGGAGCCATCGCCTACCAAAACAAGGCCGTCATCTACGATCTCTTGTTCAAAGCTTCCTCGCAGACAATGCTGACGATTGCTGCCGATCCCAAGCGGCTGGGCGTCAAGATCGGCTTCACCTCGGTGCTCCACACCTGGGGCTCCGCGATGACCCATCACCCGCACGTGCACATGATCGTGCCGGGTGGCGGGATATCGCTCGACGGCACACGGTGGATCGGCTGCCGTCCCAAATATCTCCTGCCGGTGAAAGTCCTGTCGCGGCTGTTCCGCCCCCTGATGCTGGAGATGCTGGTTGCCGCGCACGACGCCGGCCGCCTGCAGTTCTTCGGCGATCACGCCCACCTCGCCGACAAGGCTGCGTTCAACGCCTATCTCGCGCCACTGCATCGGACCAAGTGGTTCGTCTATTGCAAGCGGCCGTTCTCCGGGCCCGAGCAGGTGCTGGCCTATTTGTCCCGCTACACCCATCGGGTCGCGATCTCCAACAGCCGGCTCATCGCCGCCGACGGGACCGGCGTCACGTTCAGGTACAAGGACTACCGGATCAAGGGGCCCGGCCGCTACAAGACCATGACGATCAAGCCGGGCGAGTTCATCCGCCGCTTCCTCATCCACGTCTTGCCAAACGGGTTCCACCGGATCAGGCACTACGGTCTGCTCGCCAGCGGCACCAAGGCCCAGACCATCGCGCGGGCGCGTGAGCTGATCGCTGCGGCGAAACCTGCGCAAACAGCCCAGAAGCAGCAGGCTCCCGATAGCGCCGCGGCGACAGACCAGCCGCCCCACCCATGTCCGTGTTGCGGTGGCCGCATGATAATCATCGAGACATTCGAGCGCGGCTCAACGCCACGATATCGGCCGACCGCGACGCCGATCACGATCAGGATCGATACCTCATGACCCTGATCGCCCCTGCATCGATCATCACTGCAGTGTGTTCAAGCTGCCGGTCTATGGCTGGCAACGACGGGGCTCGGCAAAATCGGACCGCAAAGCTTCCAAGTCAGCACGATTGCACCGTAATCGAGCTGCGCGCCGCATCCGGCCCAGCTCCAGTTTTGGCGTTCGTCGTGCCGGTGCAACATCTTCGGGCCCATGCTCCGACAACGGTGCCAACCAATTCCCCATAGCGCTCGCTGATCCACCGGGTGCCCTACTCCCCGCGGTTTCGTTCCTTGGCGGCTTTCGGACGCCGGCCCTGGTGC
>DATNMT010000382.1:0-2133 GCA_035602495.1 Bradyrhizobium sp. | reverse complement strand
TTCGGGCCGCGCTTGTGCTGCAGCACCTCGGCCGCGACGGAGGCTCCCGCCACCGTGGGCGCGCCCAGCACCGGCGCGTCCCCGCCGACCAGCAAAACCTCGCCAAGCTGCACGATCGTGCCGACATCGCCGGCGATCTTGCCTATCTCGAGCACATCATCCGGAACGACGCGGTATTGCCGGCCGCCGGTTTTGATGACTGCGAACATCGTTTTATTCCTTCGTGTTCGATCCCGGCCTCGGACGGGTCCGGGCCGGCTTTTTCTTCAGTCGTTATGGGTTCGATTTCCGCGCGATCGGGAGGCGATCCCGAAAAAGCCCGCGCAAAAACAAGCGGCGCGAGGAATTTCCCGCGCCGGGTGGCCGGACTTATAGCCGGGATGCCCTTTAAGTCAAGGAAAACCGGCCCGAAAAGAGGTCCAAATAGCCGGATTCCGGGCCAAAAAGGCGATTAGGGAGTGGCGAATAGCGAATAGGGGAGGTCTATTCGCCACTCGCTATTCGCTACTCGCCTCGCCCGCCATTCGCTACTCGCCCCCTGAAACCAAAGGGTTCCCCAGCCGTTGTCAGTGATCTCCGGACCGGGCAAGGGCAAATGGCTGACGATGTAATAACGACAACGGGCATTGCCCGCCACGGCGCCACCCGGCTGCCGTCCGTGGACGTGGACAGTTTCAATATCGAACTCAAGGACGACGACGGCTTTCTCGGCGACCGCGCCAGCAAGGGTGCGTTCCGCAAGATCCTCGACAGCTTGCGCAAGCCGCTGAAGAAGAACGGCGAGGATCCGCTGGGCAGCAAATCCGCCGAAGCCATCGGCAAGGGCACGCTCGATGAGGCGCTGGTCGGCGACGACATCGGCGCCGCGGCGCTGGTGCATGGCGCGATCGAGGAATTCGCCCACGAACTCGCTTATGTCACGCAGCGCTTTCTCAAGACCAAGGCCTGGGCCGATACCGAACGCATCGTGGTCGGCGGCGGCTTTCGCGAGAGCCGGGTCGGCGAACTCGCCATCGCGCGCACCGATATCATCCTCAAGGCTGAAGGCGCCACGGTCGATATGGTGCCGATCCGATATCACCCCGATGACGCCGGCCTGATCGGTTGCCTCCACTTGGCGCCGTCCTGGATTTTCGAGGCCCATGACAGCATCCTGGCGGTCGACATCGGCGGCACCAATATCCGCTGCGGCGTGGTGGAAACGCGCTGGAAGAAGGCGCCCGATCTGTCGAAGGCGGAGGTGTGGAAGTCGGAACTCTGGCGCCATGCCGATGACGAGCCGACGCGCGAAGGCGCCGTCAAACGGCTGGCGAAAATGCTGAAGGGCCTGATCGCCGAGGCCGACGCGGAAGGGTTGAAACTGGCGCCCTTCATCGGGATCGCCTGTCCGGGCGTCATCAACGACGACGGTTCGATCGAGAAGGGCGCGCAGAACCTGCCCGGTAATTGGGAGAGCAGCAACTTCAATCTGCCGGCGAGCCTGGTCGAGGCGATCCCCGAGATCAGCGGTCACGACACCGCGGTCCTGATGCACAATGACGGCGTGGCGCAAGGCCTCTCCGAAGTGCCGTTCATGCAGGACGTATCGCGCTGGGGCGTGCTGACCATCGGCACCGGGCTCGGCAACGCGCGCTTCACCAACCGCCGCAAGGACAGGGATAAAGACGAGAAAAAAGACAAGGACAAGAAGGGCAAGGATTAATACGGGCCGGGTAACCTTGACCGGTTAGGTTAAGACCGGGATTGCGTTGCCGCGTCCGCGCGGATCGCTACGGTCCCTTCGTCGCTCAGTGGCCAGCGAAGCCACACTTCCCGGCCGCAATTTCAATGACGCGACACGGGACCGCCGGTTTTTATCGCGTCTGGCGGTCCCACCCCTTGGTCGGCCGCCGGTTTGGTGCGGGAATTTCCGGCCTCCCACGCTTGTCTGCCCCGCCATCCTCGCCTAGAACTCGCCCCGACCGCGGGCGCGAAGAATCGCCCGTTATGGCGCCTGGAGAGGTGGCAGAGTGGTCGAATGCACCGCACTCGAAATGCGGCATAGGTGCAAGCCTATCGGGGGTTCGAATCCCTCCCTCTCCGCCAGTTTTTAAGTCCTATCCGCCACTTTCTCATCGCGAGAAATCCTTGAAA
>DATNMT010000378.1:0-3456 GCA_035602495.1 Bradyrhizobium sp. | reverse complement strand
ATACGACGCCGGTCTTCACGACGCGGTTCAGCTCGCGAACGGCGCGGGCGACCTGCTTTTCCGCGACATGGCAGAGACTGGTCTCGAACACGAAATCGAACTCCGCGTCCTTGAACGGCATATCGACGATCGATCCGAGCTTGTTAAACTTCTTCAGCGCCTTCGGCGTCCGGGCATGGATCGCACGGTTGTTCTCGATGCCCCACGCATCGATGCCGCGATCGCGCAGCGCGCCCACCAATTCGCCGCTGGCCGACCCTGCTACCAAAATCTTGTAACCCTTCACCCTGCTCCAGACGATCCGGATCAGGTCGGTCAGGTATGCGGGGTCGGTGAAGTGGCTCCAGACCTCACGATAAGGACCGAGCCCGCGATAATTCTCGAAATAGTCGCGGTCGATCTTGTCCGATAGAGGCTTGTCGCCGCGGGTGGAGCGGCGCAACCGCATCATCTCGGTGACGATGATATCGGTGGCGGCGTCGGAGGAATCAAGCAACCCGTTCAGCGTCGAATCGAACAGATAGTCGCCGACCACGACCAGGCCGGGATGCTGCTTCGGCTCGGGCCGATGATTGGTCATGACGTGGCGCGCCGGCAAACCGCCGGGCAGCGCATTCACCGACGACAGCCAGCGATGGATCTTGCCTTCGAGGAAATGCGCGCGCACGTCGCCGAGCGACGCCGGCAGCGATTTTAGGGCGGCGTCGATCAGTTCCTGGTCGCCGAGATTGGCGAAGGCCAGCGCATCGGAGCCGGCGATCAGCCAGTTCAGGACGCCGTGCTTGCCGACGTCGTGACGCGCGCCCTCGTTGTAGACGCAGCAGCCGCCGAACGCTTCCGACATGAACCAGGCGCCCGGGATCTTCTCGCCCCAGAACGGCTCGTCGAACAGGATCGAGACCCTCAAATAATGCGCCGGGCGATCGAAATAGGCGACGTGCTTGACCATCGACTTGCGCAGCTGCTCGCCGTCCCAGCGCATGGTCGAAAGCCAGGAGTGCGGCAGGCACATCACGACCAGATCGAAATCCTTGGTCTCGGGGCCCTTGCCGTTCATCATGTTGAGCTGGTAGCGCCCGGTGTCGGTCTTGCCGACCTTGAGCACCCGGTGATTGAGCTGGATATCGGCATCCACCTCGGACTGCAGGCACTCGATCAGCTGCTCGTTGCCGTTCTGGATCGAATACAGGCCGATATAGCCCTCGACATCCATCACGAAGTTCTTCAGCGCGTTCAGCCCGTTGGTGTTGTGGCATTCGGTGGCGATATCCGAGCGCGCCATCACCTTGAGGAAGCGTTTGGCGGTCGCGTCGTCGACTTCGCGGTCGAGCAGTTCCTCCGCGGTGATGTAGGCCCAGGGATGCTCGTTGTCGTGCGCGCCGACGCCTTCATAATACTCGGCCGGCGACACCATCTCGGCGCAGCGCTTGCGGAACGCTTCGATGGCGTCCGCGGTCCTGGCGCCGTATTTGCGGCGCATGCCCGGCACGTCACTCAAGAGTTCGCCGTCAAGTTGGACCTGCTCGGCATCCATCGGAATGGTCTGCAGGCCGAAATGCTGGATCATCTCGCGCAGCGGATCCGGGCCTGTCATCGAGTAGTCATAAATCTCGGCGACGCCGGCCTCGAACATCGCCGGCGCGGAATCGAATTTGCGCGTCAGCATCTTGCCGCCGAGCCGGTCGGACGCCTCGTAAATGGTGACGCGGCAAAGCTCGCCCAGCTTCTTCTTCAAATACCAGGCGCTCATCAGGCCACCCGGCCCGCCGCCAACAATTGCAAGATCCAACATGTGTTTCCGCGTGTTTCTGCGGTCGCCCGCCGCCACGAGCGCCCAGTCTAAGCCACTTTAGACGAAGCGCTTTTTACCCTGAAGGGAAGATGAACAAACCGACCGTAGCAGTGCCGGGAGAGCCAAAACGAGCAAAAAGGCCGGCTTTCGCCGGCCTTTTTGTGACATTTTTATCTCACCCGGTGTTATTCCGCCGGCGGCAGTGCCAGAGGTTCGACTTCGGGAGCCGCCGGCACGATCGCCGCCTGCTTCTCGCGCTCGTCGAGGATCAGCTTGTCGCGCTTGACCGCGACTTCGCGGATCTTGGCCATCGAGGCGCCGGTGCCCGCCGGGATCAGCCGGCCGACAATGACGTTCTCCTTGAGGCCTTCCAGCGGGTCCACCTTGCCGTTGACGGCGGCTTCGGTGAGCACGCGGGTGGTCTCCTGGAACGACGCCGCCGAGAAGAACGAGCGGGTCTGCAGGCTCGCCTTGGTGATACCGAGCAGCACCGGCGTTCCCGTGGCGGGCTTCTTGCCCTCCTCCTTGGCCTTGACGTTGAGCTGGTCGAACTCGATCTTGTCGACCTGCTCGCCCGAGATCATGTCGGTCTCGCCCTGGTCGGTGATCTCGACCTTCTGCAGCATCTGACGGACAATCACCTCGATGTGCTTGTCGTTGATCAGCACGCCCTGAAGCCGGTAGACCTCCTGGATTTCGTTGACCAGATAGGCCGCGAGTTCCTCGATGCCCTTGATCGCCAGGATGTCGTGCGGCGCCGGGTTGCTTTCGACGATGAAGTCGCCCTTCTCGACGATGTCGCCATCCTGCAGATGGATGTGCTTGCCCTTCGGAATCAGGTACTCGCGGGTTTCCTCGTTCTTGTCCATCGGCTCGATCGAGATGCGGCGCTTGTTCTTGTAGTCGCGGCCGAACCGGATGGTGCCGGCGATTTCCGCGATGATCGCCGCGTCCTTCGGCTTGCGGGCCTCGAACAGTTCCGCCACCCGCGGCAGACCGCCGGTGATGTCGCGGGTCTTGGCGCTTTCGGTCGAGATACGCGCCAGGATGTCGCCCGGCTTGACCTTGGCGCCGACGTCGACCGACAGGATGGCGTCGACCGACAGCATGTAGCGGGCCTCGCCGCCACGCGCGAGCTTGAGGACCTTGCCGTCCTTGCCCTTGATGACGATGGCCGGACGCAGATCGCCGCCGCCCCGCGTCGTGCGCCAGTCGATGACGACGCGCTTGGCGATACCGGTGGACTCGTCGAGCGTCTCGGAGATCGACTGCCCCTCGACCAGATCCTCAAAGCCGATGGTGCCCTCGACCTCGGTCAGAACCGGCCTGGTGTAGGGATCCCATTCGGCGATGCGCTGGCCGCGCTTGACCATGTCGCCTTCATCGACCCGCATCCGCGCGCCGTACTGAATGCGGTGGGTCGCCCGCTCGGTGCCGTCGGCGTCGGTCACCGCGACCACGATGTTGCGCACCATGGCAATCAGGTGGCCTTCGCTGTTCTTGGCGATCGCCTTGTTCTTGATCGTCACCTTGCCGTCGAAATTCGACTCGATGAACGACTGCTCGTTGATCTGCGCCGCGCCGCCGATGTGGAAGGTGCGCATCGTCAGCTGGGTGCCGGGTTCGCCGATCGACTGCGCCGCGATGACGCCGACCGCTTCGCC
>DATNMT010000376.1:0-12778 GCA_035602495.1 Bradyrhizobium sp. | reverse complement strand
CGAGGCCGTCGATTTCGTCACGATCCATATCCTGCCCTATTGGGAGGATTTCCCGATCCGGGCCAAATTTGCCGCGGCCCATGTCGACTCCATTCGCAGGCGCATGGCGGTGGCGTTTCCGGGCAAGGAAATCCTGATCGGGGAAACCGGCTGGCCGAGCGAAGGGCGGATGCGGGACGCCGCACTGCCCTCGCGCACCAATCAGGCCCGCGTGGTCGCGGAAATCCTCGATCTGGCGAAGCGGGAGGGGTTTCGCGTCAACCTGATCGAGGCCTATGACCAGCCGTGGAAGCGCGAGCTCGAGGGCACGGTCGGCGGCTATTGGGGCCTGTTCGATTCCGTGCAGCGCGCGGTGAAGTACCCGCCCGGCGAGCCCATCAGCAATTTTCCGTACTGGAAGCTGCAGATGGCAAGCGGCCTTGGCTTAAGTTTCTGCGTATTCGGCGTGGCCTGGCTGACGCTGCGCCGCCGGCCCTGGAAGCCGCGGCTGGCCTCCTGGATCGCGGTCGGACTATCGGCGACATCAGGCGGAATCCTGCTCGGGGTTGCCGCCCACAAGTTGCTTTATGAGAGCTACGGGGTTGGCGGCTGGCTGATGTGGGGCTCGCTGTTCGCGGCCGCCATCGCCTCGCCCTTGCTCTGCGCCAACGCGTTGATGTCCGGCCGCTCGCTGCCGACCTTTCTGGAACTGCTCGGTCCCCGCGAGATGCGCACCCGATCGGCGCTGGCGGCGATGCTGGGGGCAGCCCTGGTGGTGACGACCTTGATCGGCGCCGAGACCGCGCTCGGCTTCGTGTTCGACCCGCGCTACAAGGATTTCCCTTATGCGGCGCTGACCATGGCGGTGGTGCCGTTTTCGGCGTTGATGCTGCTCAACCGCCCGCAGGAGGGTGTGCGCCCGATCGCGGAAGCGGTATTTGCCGGCCTGTTGGCGGCGTCGGCGCTGTATACCGTGTTCAACGAGGGATCCGACAACTGGCAGTCACTGTGGACCTGCGCGGTCTATGCGCTGCTCGCGCTTACGCTGTGGCAGGCGCGGGTCGTGCAAACCCCAAAATAAGCAGACCGATCGCGATCCCCGACAGCGCGACATTGTAGAGCACGATGCCGAAGCCGGCGGCGATCAGGCCGAGCGTCAGCAACACAATGGAAGGCCGGATCAGGTGAAGCGTTGCGATGACCAGCGCGACCACGCCGAAAACCGAATTCCTGAACAGAGCGGTCGCGAGAATCCGGGTCTTGCACAGCATGGTCGGCAGGCCGGCATCGCAGGCCAAAGCCACCGCTGAGAATTCGACCGCGAGATAGCGCAGATAAAGCGCATAGCCGACGGTGACGAAGCCGACCACCAGCAGAAATTGCACCTGATAGGGGGTCAGCCGAAACGGAGTTTTTTTCATCGCGCGAATATGGTCGGGAATGCGAGGCAGGACAACCCAGGACAGTCCACGGAACGCCGGTCTCGCTGGCATTAGAAGTCCGTCTCAACATATTGAGACAGCGAGGCTTATTTGCTTCGGCTGAAGAATGACGACAGCGTGGAGGTTGAATCGGATTTCTTCGCCGCATCTTCATTGGCGGCCCGCTTTGAAACGCCCCGCCGGTGCATATAGGCTGGTTTGGCGGCTGGCGTCTTGGCCGCGCCGGGCTTGTCGCCGGCCACCGGCTCGTCGGCCTTCATCGCCAGGCGCTGACCGTCGAACACGGTGGTCTCGCAGGTGCGCTCGTTTTCGATCAACGCGGCACAGATTTTCGCGGCCGCGGCGGCATCAACGAGCGGACCAGCGACCAGCCGCAGCTGCATGCCGAGCCCGTTGCGGCCTTCCTTGATCACGATGATCGGACGCAACGTCGTCAGCGCCGCATTCGATCTCGACTTCAACAGCCCACGCCACAGCGCGCGCAGCCCGCCAACCGAATTGGCGCCGCCGACATCGACGCCAAATTCGGTTTGCTGAACGGCGAGCTTGGGCGCGTTCGCCTCCGCCTCATCCGGCTCAGCCTCATCGGGCGGAGGGGCTGACGCCATGGCTTCCGGGATCGGCGCCGAAGTGACGGTTTTGGCCGGTTTCTCCGGTTCGATCAGTTTTGTCGCGGCCGGATCGGGCGGGGCCATCATCGACTGTGCGGCTACCAGCGGGGTTGCCGGCGTCGCCGAGGACTTCTTGGCTACGGATGAAACCGTCAAGGGACCTGGCTCGGCGGCGGTCGCGTCTACCGGAGGCTTATCGGTGGTTTTGGCGGCCGCCGTCGCCACCGGCGCCACGACCGGGGCGGGAGGCGCGTTCTGCGCTGCCGGCGACGGCTCGGCGGTTGCCGCAGGCGGCGCGGCAGCCGCTTGCGGCGAGGATGCCGCGGCCGCACTTTGTCGCGCAATCGCGCCCGTCACGGAATCCAGACCCTGCTCCAGCACGGTGACACGGGAGTACAGCCGGTCGCGATCGCCATTGAGGGTGTCGACCGCGGACGCCAGCCGCCGCGTCTCGCTCTGGCTTTCCCTCGCCGCAAGCCGGATTTGCTGCGCCTGGCGCGCCAGCTCATCGGCCGCGACCTCTTCGCGGCGCAACGACATCGAGGATTGGCTGGCGAGCAGGGCGAGGATGACGGCGCCGACCGCGCCCACGCCCCATGACCCGATCCGCCACAGCGCGCGCCGGTCGAAAGCATCCTCCTCGGCCAAAAGGCCCGACAGCGCCCCGCCGGTATTTTCGGTGTCGAAGCTGTCAGTTTGCTGGTTGGAGTTCTTTGCCATACGAAGCCTGTGGCCCTCCCGAGCCCCCGAATCACGCCACAAACATTAACAGGAAAAGCGCCTGCATCTTGAAAACGGGGGCCGGAGGGGATGCGAAACGGGTTTCCATGCACGGCGAAAACGCTTTATGACGACGGCACAGATGCTTCGCCGCAACTCCTCAGGGAACAGGATGACCGCTCGATCCAGCCTCACCGTCGTGCTCGCGGCCGGTGAGGGCACGCGGATGCGTTCCCTGACGCCAAAAGTGCTGCATCCGGTGGCCGGTCAATCGCTGCTGGCGCATGTGCTGGGAGCGGCGCCGAAAGGCCCCGGCGCCGCGCTGGCGGTGGTGATCGGGCCGAACCACAGCGCCGTCGCGGAAGAGATAAAACGCCTGCGTCCGGACGCGAACACGTTCATTCAGCGCGAGCGTCTCGGTACCGCGCATGCGGTGCTTGCCGCCCGCGACGCCATCGCCCGCGGCGCGGATGATCTGCTGGTTGTGTTCGGCGATACGCCGCTGATTTCGGCCTCGACCTTCGCCCGTCTGCGCGCGCCACTGAAGAATGGCGCCGGTCTGGCCGTGCTCGGCTTTCAGGCCGCCGATCCGACCGGTTATGGCCGGCTTCTGGTCGAGGGCGGCAGGCTGGCGGCGATCCGCGAGCATGCCGAGGCGACGCCCGCGGAACGCGCGATCACGCTCTGCAACGCCGGCATGATGGCCTTCGATGGCCGCCGGGCGTTGCAAATCCTCGAAAAAATCGGCCACGCCAACAGCAAGGCCGAGTATTATCTGGTCGATGCGGTTGGCATCGCCCGTCAATTGGGACTGGAGGCCGTCGTGATCGAAACCAGCGAGGATGAAGTGCGCGGCATCAACACCAAGGCCCAGCTTGCCGAAGCGGAAGCGGTGATGCAGGCGCGGCTGCGCAAGGCGGCGCTGGAGGCCGGCGTCACCATGGTCGCGCCCGACACCGTCTACCTCGCCGCCGACACAAAATTCGGCAGTGACGTCACCATCGAGCCCTTCGTGGTGATCGGTCCCGGCGTCAGCATCGCCGACGGCGCGGTGATCCATTCGTTCTCGCACATCGTGCAGGCGCGGATCGGCAAGAATGCCTCCGTCGGCCCTTATGCGCGGTTGCGGCCGGGCACTTCGCTCGGCGACGGCGCCAGGATCGGCAACTTCGTCGAGACCAAGGCCGCGACGCTGGAGGCCGGCGTCAAGGTCAATCATCTCAGTTACATCGGCGACGCCCATGTCGGCGCCAACGCCAACATCGGCGCCGGCACCATCACCTGCAACTATGACGGCTTTGCCAAGCACCGAACCGAGATCGGCGAGGGTGCCTTCGTCGGCACCAATTCCTCGCTGGTGGCGCCGGTCAAGATCGGCAAAGGCGCCTATGTCGGTTCGGGTTCGGTGATCACCAAGGACGTGCCCGCCGACGCGCTGGCGGTCGAGCGCAGCCAGCAGACCAACCGCGAGGGCGGTGCCAAGCGAATCCGCGAGATGAAAACCAAGGCGAAGGCGCCGAAGGAAGGTTAGCGCTGGCACTCGTTAAGCTTTCGGCTTAATGCTGTTTCAATCCGCAATAATTATTGAGTATCGGGCGAACTACGATTCTCGTTAAGAGAAACGGGCGCATTTTCGGCGATTTGGAGATATTGACCCGCATGTGCGGCATTGTCGGGATTTTGGGACGCGGGCCGGTAGCGGATCAGATCGTGGATTCGCTGAAACGTCTCGAATATCGCGGCTACGATTCCGCGGGCGTCGCCACGCTCGAAGGCGATCACCTCGAGCGCCGCCGCGCCGAGGGCAAGCTGAAAAACCTCGAAACGCGTCTGAAGTCCGAGCCGCTTGGCGGCCATACCGGCATCGGACACACCCGCTGGGCCACCCACGGCAAGCCGACCGAGAGCAACGCGCACCCGCATGCCACCGATAACGTCGCGGTGGTCCACAACGGCATCATCGAGAATTTCCGCGAATTGCGGCAGATGCTAGAAAAACAGGGCGCTAAATTCGCGAGCGAAACCGATACCGAAACCGTGGTTCACTTGGTCAATTCTTATCTGCTCAGGGGAATGTCGCCGCAGGAGGCGGTAAAGGCCTCGCTGCCGCAGTTGCGCGGCGCCTTCGCGCTGGCGTTCGTGTTCAGGGGCCATGGCGATCTGATGATCGGCGCGCGCAAGGGCTCGCCGCTGGCGATCGGCCATGGCG
Organism: Bradyrhizobium sp.; assembly: GCA_035602495.1. GTDB lineage: Bacteria > Pseudomonadota > Alphaproteobacteria > Rhizobiales > Xanthobacteraceae > Bradyrhizobium. Next base: position 7,817 of record DATNMT010000376.1, on the reverse strand, counting down.
ATGGCGAGATGTATTTGGGCTCGGATGCGATTGCGCTCGCGCCATTTACCGACACCATCAGCTATCTCGAGGATGGCGACTGGGTAGTTCTGACCCGCGAAGTCGGGGTGATTTACGACGCGCACGGCGCGGTGGTGAATCGCGAGGTACTGAAATCCGGCGCGTCGTCTTTTTTGGTCGACAAGGCGAATTATCGCCACTTCATGGCCAAGGAGATTCACGAGCAGCCCGAGGTGGTCGGACACACTTTGGCGCGCTATGTCGATATGGCGACCGAGCGGGTGGCGCTGCCGATCAAGCTGCCGTTCGACTTCAAGGACATCCAGCGCATCTCGATCGTCGCCTGCGGCACCGCGAGCTATGCCGGTTACGTCGCCAAATACTGGTTCGAGCGGCTCGGCCGCGTGCCGGTCGAGCTCGATGTCGCCTCCGAATTCCGTTATCGCGAGGCGCCGTTGCGCAAGGGGGATCTGGCGATCTTCATCTCGCAGTCCGGCGAGACCGCCGACACGCTGGCGGCGCTGCGCTACGCCAAGGCGCAGGGCGTGCATACGCTCTCCGTCGTCAATGTCCCGAGTTCGACGATCGCGCGCGAAAGCGAGACCATGTTGCCGACGCTGGCCGGCCCGGAAATCGGCGTCGCCTCGACCAAGGCTTTCACCTGCCAGTTGATGGTGCTGGCGGCGATCGCAATCGCAGCCGGCAAGGCGCGGGGCGAGTTGTCCGATGCCGACGAAGCAAAACTCGTTCACGGACTGGTGGAAATCCCGCGTCTGATGTCGGCCGCGCTTGCGACCGAACCGCAGATCGAAAAACTGGCCCGCGACATCGCCAAATCCAAGGACGTGCTCTATCTCGGCCGCGGCACCAGTTACCCGTTGGCTTTGGAAGGCGCGCTGAAACTGAAGGAAATCTCCTATATCCACGCCGAAGGTTACGCCGCCGGCGAACTCAAGCACGGGCCGATCGCGCTGATCGACGAGAACATGCCGGTGGTGGTGATCGCGCCGTTCGACCGGGTATTCGAGAAGACCGTCTCCAACATGCAGGAAGTCGCCGCCCGCGGCGGCAACATTATCTTGATGACCGACGCCAAGGGCGCGGCCGAAGCGACCATTGAATCGCTGGTGACGATCGTGCTGCCCGACATGGGCGCGACCTTCACGCCGATGGTTTATGCGGTTCCGGTGCAGCTTTTGGCCTACCATACCGCCGTGATCATGGGCACCGACGTCGATCAGCCGCGCAATCTCGCCAAATCCGTCACCGTCGAATAGGCCAGGCAAAGCCGGCTTCGCCGCTTCAGCCCTTCCAAAATCTGCTAAAAGACCCTAGCTGACATGGATGGCCGCTCCGGCGGACTTTGACCATCCTTGGACCACCCTTGGACCACCCCCTGGAACCCCAATGAACCGCGACGATCCGCCGCCGCCCGTGCCCCCGCTCCAACTGCCGCCGGACGCCCACGCCGGCTTTATGGCCCGGTTCCGGAACTACTTTTTGACCGGGCTGGTCGTCGCAGGTCCGATCGCCATCACCTTCTATCTGACCTGGTGGTTCGTCACCTGGGTCGATGGCCTGGTGCGGCCGTTTGTTCCAATTGCCTATCGGCCGGAGACCTACCTGCCGTTCGGACTGCCCGGCTCAGGCCTGATCGTCGCCGTGATCGCGCTGACGCTTTTGGGCTTCCTCACCGCCAACCTGATCGGGCGGACGCTGGTCGATCTCGGCGAGAAACTGCTCGGCAGGATTCCGGCCGTGCGCGCGATCTACCGCGGCTTGAAGCAGGTGTTCGAGACGCTGTTTTCGGGGCAGGGATCGAGCTTCCGCCGGGTCGGCCTGGTCGAATTCCCGTCGCCCGGCATGTGGTCGATCGTGCTGATCTCGCAGGCCCCGAGCGTGGAGATTGCCAGCACGCTTCCCGGCCAGGAGGAGCACATCTCGGTGTTCCTGCCCTGTGCGCCCAACCCGACCACCGGCTTCTTTTTCTACGTGCCCAAAAGCAGGATCATCGAAGTCGACATGAGCGCCGAGGATGCCGCGACCCTGATCATGTCCTGCGGCGTGGTGCAGCCGGGATCCGACGGACAGAAGAAGATCGCCGCGTTAGCCGGCATGGCGAACGCCGCGCGAGTCGCGAATTCAGGTTCGCTGCAGCCGGAACCGGCGAAGGTGGAGTGATCTTTTTTTCCCTCCCCCCGCGAAGCGGTGGGGAGGGATCAAGGGTGGGGGGTGTCTCAGCAGGCGCCGCTGCTGGCGAGTCTGCGGATAGACCCCCCACCCCGACCCCTCCCCACCACGCGCGATGCGCGCGGGAGGAGGGGAGAAGAGGCCATCGCAAATGGATCCGGGTCTGCGCCAAGTGGCGTATCCCGAAATGACAGCGATCAGTCGGGGAGCGCCATCATGACCGATAACGAGATCGACTCTGCCTGGAGCCTCTCTGTTGCTGGATTTGCATCCGCTACGCTGATTCACGCCAAAATCCTGATGGAGGCCGAGAAGGATCGTGCGACCAAGATCATTGCCGAAGAAATTCTTGTGCGCCTGATCGCCGGGGATCATCCAGACCGCGAAAACTGGCGTTACAAATCAAGCTAATCAAACGCCACATTTCAAACTGATCATTATTCAAAAACACCTTTAGATCTACCCCGCCCCGAGCAGCGGTATCGCCTCGTCCCGCTCGAACAGATAGAGCAGGCAGCGCAGCGCCTCGCCGCGCTCGCCCTTTAGCTTCGGGTTGTCCTTCATGATGCGCAGCGCTTCGTCGCGCGCCTGCGTGATGAGCTGGGCGTGGACATCGGAGCGCGCGATGCGATAGCCGGGCAGGCCGCTCTGCCGGATACCGAGCACGTCGCCTTCACCACGCAGCTTCAGGTCTTCCTCGGCGATCCGGAAGCCGTCGGTGGTTTCCCGGATCACTTTCAGCCGCGCTTTCGACATCTCGTTGAGCGGTTCCTTGTAGAGCAGGAGGCAGGTGGAAGCCTCGGCGCCACGGCCGATCCGGCCGCGCAACTGGTGCAGTTGCGCCAGGCCAAAGCGCTCGGCGTTCTCGATCACCATGATGCTGGCGGCGGGAACGTCGACGCCGACCTCGACCACGGTGGTCGCCACCAATAGCCCGATCTCGCCCTCGGCGAACTGTGCCATCACGCGATCCTTGTCCGCGCCCTTCATCTGCCCGTGAACCAGGCCGACGCGGTCGCCAAAGCGTTTTTGCAAGGACTCGAAGCGTTGGGTGGCGTTGGTCAGATGATCGATGCCTTCGGCTTCGGACTCTTCTACCAGCGGGCAAATCCAGTAGACCAGCTTGCCGGCGTCAACTGCGCGACCGACGGCGTCGATCACCTCGTCGATGCGGCTGGAAGGCACCGTGCGGGTGTCGATCGGCTGGCGTCCGGCCGGCTTCTCGCGTAACTCCGAGACATCCATGTCGCCGAAATAAGTCAGCACCAGCGTGCGCGGGATCGGCGTGGCGCTCAGCACCAGCACGTCGATGGCCTCGCCTTTTGCCGTCAGCGCCAGGCGTTCGCGTACCCCAAAGCGATGCTGCTCGTCGACCACGGCGAGGGCCAGCGCCTTGAACGCGACGTCGTCCTGGATCAGCGCGTGGGTGCCGACCAAAAGGTCGATCTCGCGGGCTTCAAGCCGCGCCAGAATCTCGCGGCGCTCCTTGCCCTTTTCGCGGCCGGTGAGGATCGCGACCCCGAGGCCAGCGCGTTCGGCGAGCGGCGCGATGGTCTTGATGTGCTGCCGCGCCAGAATTTCGGTCGGCGCCATCAACGCGGCCTGCTTGCCGGCCTCGGCGACGGCGGCGGCGGCGAGTAGCGCCACCACGGTCTTGCCCGAGCCGACATCGCCCTGCAGCAGCCGCAGCATGCGGACCGGCTGGCGCAAATCCTCCGATATGGCCGCCGAAGCCTGGCGTTGCGAGGCTGTGAGCGCGTAAGGCAGCGCGTCGATGATTTTCTTGCGCAGGTGGCCATCGCCGGCGTGGCGATCACCCGCCGGCCGCCGCAATTGCGCGCGCACCAGCGCCAGCGCCAGTTGACCGGCCAGCAACTCGTCGAAGGCAAGCCGCGACCAATAGGGACCGTCAGGCAGGATATCCGTCAGTTCGACCGGCACATGCACGCGCTGCAGCGCTTGCGCAATCGGCGGAAATTTGCAGCGGCGGATGACTTCGGGGCTGATCCACTCGGGCAGCGCGGGCAGCTTCTGCAGCGCTTGCGCCACCGCCCGCCGCAGCGAGCCCAGCGCCAGGCCCTCCGTGAGGGGATAGACGGGATCGATGCCGGACAGCTTTGCAAATCCGGCTTCATCGACGACGCGGTCGGGATGGGTGATCTGCAGCATCCCGTCGTACATTTGCACGGTGCCGGAGACGTAACGTTTTGCCCCCACCGGCAGCAGTTTTTCGACATAGCCAGGTGGGCTGCGAAAATAGGTCAGCACCACGTCGCCGGTGTCGTCGCTGGCATAGACCAGATGCGGCGCGCGCGGGTTGCGCGGCGGCGTCGGGCGATGCCGGTCGACGGTCACCTCCAGCGTGACCACGGTTCCCGGCACCGCGTCGCGGACTTTTGGCCGCGCCCGGCGGTCGATCACGCTCGCCGGCAGATGCAGCAACAGATCGACGATGCGCGGGGTCTCGTCGCGGGACAGCAGATAGCGGAACAACTTGTCCTGCTTCGGTCCGACGCCGGCAAGGCTCGTGATCGGCGCAAACAGCGGGTTGAGCAGTTGGGGGCGCATCGGGAAAACCTAAGACCGTTCCCTCCTCTCATGCCCGGCTTTAGGACGGGCATCCACGGGTTTTTTCGAGGACAGCCTGGGCTGCGGGAGGACTTGAGGCGACCCGTCCGACGCCATCCAGCCATTTTTCTGGATTCGGTTGCTTCAGTCTGATAATCCTCGGATATGACAACCCTGAAAGTGGGCATCGCCAACTACGCGGAGATGAAGGCCCGCACGATGGCGGTGGCGCATGGCAAGCGGCGCATTACGTCAGGCGAACCAAAGGTTTGGTTCACCTCGACCGAGTCCTTCGCCAAAATCCTGTCGGCGGGCAACCGTGATCTGCTCCGGGTGATCGCGGAGCAGGCGCCTTCATCGCTCGATGAACTGTCGCGGATCACCGGCAAGGCGAAGTCGAACCTCTCGCGCACGTTGAAAACGATGGCTGGCTACGGATTGGTGCGGCTGGAACGTGGCGAGCGGGGACGGATCACGCCCAAAGTCACCTACGACCGAGTCGAACTCGACCTACCGCTTAGCCGGCCGCGGAAGACGGGCTAAAATTCGGAACACGTAGCGTGTAGGGCGCAATAGTGTAGCGTGCCGCTGACGCTGCATGATTGCGGTGTTCCTTTCAGGCGACAAGCACCGCCATGGCAGGCACTCCGCCATAGTTCCGAGAGCGCCGGGTAAGTCGACTGATTTGCCCGACGGGTTGATTTGTCGCAGGCGGTCACCTTCCGATTTTCGGAATTGACGCTTGCTGCACCACCCAAATCAGTCGTATCTGTTCGCCGTCCTGTCCCACTTGAGGGGCGTTTCGCGATCGTCACGAGCGCGGGGCGGGATGCGGTGGACGCGGACGGCGCTTTAAGACGAGGGCGCCGGATGCGGACGGCGAAGTCGTGTGGTCCTGACGCCTCAGCGGTTGGCGTCAAGTCGGCGGAGGCAACTTCGCCGATGACGGTGTCAAACAAGCCCGATCACCGGGGAGAGTACGTATAAGCCGTAAACCATTGCGCGGGGAATGCCGGGTTTCTCCGGTGTGACCTGACTAACGCGTGTGTGTTCTATCACTACCATTGCACACGCGGCTTGCGGGCGCATCGAGCGCCCGGCATTCCCTGCGCCCTCTTTTCAGAGGGAGGCGGACCAAAAAGCAAAGCTCGCGCGAAAATCACGCGGCGAGATCGAGAAGGCGTGTCTGAGAGCGGCAAGGTGGCAACACAGTTGGTAATTCGCTGGACGCCAGGGCTGACATTCGCCGGAACCGTCGCTATATCAACCCCGCCCGGCACGTCCGGGCTTTCTGCGTTGGCACAGGAATGGGGTAATGACGGGATCGACACGATCGAGCAGCGGCCTCGACGACCGCCGCAAGCGGCTATTGTTCCGCTGCTGGCACCGCGGCACCCGCGAAATGGACCTCATCCTCGGCCGGTTTGCCGATGCGGAGATCGGCAATCTTTCCGAACAGGAATTGGCTCAATTCGAACAACTGATGGACGTGCCCGACCCCGATCTCTATGCCGCGCTGACCGGCAACATGGCGCCGGCGCCGGACTATGCGAACGGCCTGTTCGACCGTATCAAATCATTTCGCGGGAACAGCCAGGCATGAAGGCGCCCACACGATCGCCGGCCGAATTGCTGACCCCCGGCCGCGCGCTGACCTTTGCCAATGTCGCGGAAGGCGCCGAAGGCCTGGTGGTCTCGGACCTGGCGCGCGCCGTCGCGGCGCGGCCGAAGCCGCCAGCGGTCAGCCTCGCCGTGGTCTGCCGCGACGGCGCGCGCATGCAGCAGCTGGCCCGCGCGCTGGAATTTTTTGCGCCCGATTTGCCGGTGCTGCAGTTTCCGGCCTGGGATTGCCAGCCCTATGACCGGGTGTCGCCGCATGGCGGCATCCTCTCGCAGCGGATGACCACGCTGGCCCGGCTGGCGCGGCTTGCCGGCAGCGACAAGCCGCTGATCGTCCTCACCACGGTCAACGCCATCGTGCAGCGGGTGCCCGCGCGCGAAACCGTCGCAGCCCAGGCGCTGTCGGTCGCGCCGGGCCACGTCGTGCCGATGGACTCCATCGTGTCGTGGCTCGAGCACCACGGCTATAGCCGCTCTTCCACGGTGCGCGAACCCGGCGAGTACGCCGTGCGCGGCGGCATCCTCGATCTGTTTCCGGCCGGCCTCGATCAGCCGGTACGGTTCGATTTCTTCGGCGACAGCCTGGAATCGATCCGCTCCTTCGATGCCGAAACCCAGCGCACGCTTCTCGACATGCGCTCGCTCGACCTGGTGCCGATCTCGGAATTCCAGCTGATCACCGAAACCATCCGCCGCTTTCGCATGGGCTATGTCGCAGCCTTCGGCGCGCCCGATCGCGACGACCCGCTGTACGAGGCGGTCAGCGAGGGCCGCCGCCATCCCGGCATGGAGCATTGGCTGCCGCTGTTCGCCGACCGGATGGATACCCTGTTCGACTATCTCGACGGCGCGCCGCTGGCGATCGAGCCGCAAAGCGAGGACGCCGCCCGCGAGCGCTTCAGGCAGATCGCCGATTATTACGACGCGCGGCGCGAGGCGCTGGAGCATCCCGGCGGCGGCGCGGTCTACAAGCCTTTGCCGCCGGACCGACTCTATCTGACCGACGACGAGTGGGGCCAGCGTCTGGCGCAGTCCGCGCTGGCGCGTTTGACGCCGTTCGCGATGCCGGATGGCAGCGCTGACGTGGTCGACGCCGGCGCGCGGCAGGGACGCAATTTCGCGCCGGAGCGCGCCGATACCAGCGTCAACGTGTTCGAGGCCGTCGTCGCCCATGTGCACGCGCTGCAGGCCAACCGCAAGAAAGTGGTGATCGCGTTGTGGAGCGAAGGCTCGCGCGACCGCATGGACAGCATGCTGCGGGATCACAAGCTCGACAATCTCACCAGCGTCAACGCCTGGCGCACGGTACAGGCCACCCCGCGCAACGAGACCATGCTGGCGGTGGTCGGCATGGAATCCGGCTTCGAGACCGATGCGGTCGCCGTCATCAGCGAACAGGACATCCTCGGCGACCGGCTGGTGCGGCCGCGCAAGGCGAG
>DATNMT010000349.1:0-5670 GCA_035602495.1 Bradyrhizobium sp. | reverse complement strand
CAGTCGACGGCTTCGGCGTCCCTGGCCTTGTGCGCGGTGAGGAAAGTGATGCGCAGCGCTTCGCGGCGGAACGTCAGTGGCACCTCGAATTGCGCCGATGCGCCGAGGCCTGCGGTGATTCCGGGTACGACCGAATAGGCGACGCCGGCCTTGCGTAACGCTTCGATCTCTTCGCCGCCGCGGCCGAAGACAAAGGGATCGCCGCCCTTCAGGCGCACGGCGCGCTGGCCCGATTTCGCGGCCTTGATCATCAATCTGTTGATGGCGTCCTGGCCGATGCCGGGCTTGCCGACGCGGCGGCCGACGGCAATGCGCGACGCATCGCGGCGCGCGCGGTCGAGAATTTCCGGCGACACCAGCTCATCATAGAACACAACGTCGGCGTCCTGCAGCGCGCGCAGCGCCTTGACCGTAAGCAGATCCGGATCGCCCGGACCGGCGCCGACCAGCGTCACGCTGCCCTCGGGGCGCCCCGACAATAGCGCGCCGGCAAAGGCGGCGGGATCGCAAATGACTTTCAGCGCAGCTTCCGCTTCGTCCCTGCGCCCGGCGAGAACCAGCGCGCCGATCGGACCGTCGACGATCCGCTCCCAAAAGCGCCGGCGCAAGGGAAATTCAGGGATGCGGTCGTGAATAGACTTGCGCCAGCGGCCGATGAAGCTCGCGAGATCGCCGATGCGCGCCGGCAGCACGGCTTCGATCAGTTCGCGGACCCGGCGCGCCACCACCGGCGAGGCTCCGCCGGTGCCGACGGCGACGACGACGTCGCCGCGGTCGACGATCGCCGGGAAGATGAAGGTGGAATGCGCGAGATCGTCCATCACGTTCACGGGGACGCCGGCCGCCTTGGCGCGCGCCGACATCGCAGGTCCGATTTCGCCGGCGCCCGCGCACAGGACGGCAATGATACCGGAGAGATCGGCAACGAGCGGATCGCCTTGCGCAAGATCGATCCGCGCCGCGTCGGCGGCGGCAAGCCCGCTCAGGTCATGATGGCCATCGGTCGCGTACCAGCGAACCCGCGCACCGGCCGCCGCCAGCAGCCGCAATTTCGCCCGCGCCAGATCGCCCGCGCCGATCAGCAGCACGGACCCGGTTTGCAAATCGAGAAATACCGGCAGGAATCGCATGCGACACTCGCTTTCCCGATATCGGGGGTTGACTGAAATTATTTTCTATCTAAGTCTCAATCAACCCCCGCAAAGAGAAAATTATTTCTTCTCTATTGCAGTGCAACTATAGAATTTTCACCCCTGAAGGCCAAGGGCGAGAGATGCATCTTCTCAACAACGATCACGGAAATGACCGGGTGCTCTGGGCCGACACGGCCGAGCGATCTCCGGCGCCAAAAATTTCGATCGATGGACGCCTGCCCGCGCCCACCATGGATCACCTCGACGCGCTCGAAGCGCAAAGCATCTACATCTTCCGCGAAGCCTTCGCGCGGCTGAAGAAGCTCGCGCTGCTATGGTCGCTGGGCAAGGATTCCAACGTGATGATCTGGCTGGCGCGCAAGGCCTTCTTCGGCCGCGTTCCGTTCCCCGCCCTTCATGTCGACACCGGCAAGAAATTTCCGGAGATGTATGCGTTTCGCGATCGCTACGGCAAGGAGTGGGAGCTCGACTTGCGGATCGAACCCTGTCCGCCGCTGGAGACGATCGATCCGACCTTGCCGCCCGCGGCGCGATCCGCCGCGCGCAAAACCGAGGGATTGAAACTCGCGCTCGCCAAATACGGTTTTGACGGATTGATCGCCGGCATCCGCCGCGACGAAGAAGCCACCCGCGCCAAGGAACGCGTGTTCTCGCCACGCGGCACCGAAGGCGGCTGGGACGTGCGCGATCAGCCGCCGGAATTCTGGGACCAGTTCAACGCCTCGCCGCCGCCGGGCGCGCATCTGCGCGTTCACCCGATCCTGCATTGGACCGAGGCCGATATCTGGGCCTACACCAAACGCGAAAACATCCCGATCATTCCGCTCTATCTGGCGAAGGACGGCAGGCGCTATCGCTCGCTCGGCGACCAGGACATCACCAATCCGGTGGCGTCGCACGCCGCCAGCATCGAGGAAATCCTGATCGAGCTCGACAGCACCAGGGTGCCGGAGCGCTCTGGCCGCGCGCTCGACCACGAGACCGAAGACGCCTTCGAACGGCTGCGCGTCGCCGGCTACCTCTGAAAAATGAGTTGGGTGATCCGATGAACATGATTGTCCCCACCACGATCTCGGCGACGCCGAACGGCACCACCCGCCCGCAGGTTCGCATCGTCATCGTCGGCCACGTCGACCACGGGAAGTCGACCCTGGTCGGGCGCCTGTTGCACGAAACCGGCAGCCTGCCCGAGGGCAAGCTCGAAATGCTCAAAGCCGTCAGCGCCCGGCGCGGCATGCCGTTCGAATGGTCGTTCCTGCTGGATGCGCTGCAGACCGAGCGCGACCAGGGCATCACCATCGACACCACGCAGATCCGCTTCCGCACCGGGTCGCGCGACATCGTGCTGATCGACGCGCCCGGCCACGCCGAATTCCTGCGCAACATGATCACCGGCGCCTCGCAGGCGGACGGCGCGGTGCTGATCATCGACGCGCTGGAAGGCGTGCGCGACCAGACCCGGCGCCATGGCTATCTGCTGCATCTGCTCGGCGTCAAACAGGTCGCGGTCGTCGTCAACAAGATGGACCGGGTCGATTTCGGCGCCGCGCGGTTTGGCGCGATCAGCGACGAGATTTCCGCGCATCTTGCCGGCCTCGGCATCACGCCGACGGCGGTGATCCCGATTTCCGCACGCGATGGCGATGGCGTGGCCGAGCGCACGCCCAGGACCAGCTGGTACAATGGACCGACCGTGGTGGAAGCGCTCGACGCGCTCGAGCCCGCGCGGCCGCTGGAGCAACTCGCACTGCGGTTGCCGGTGCAGGCGATCTACAAATTCGACGATCGCCGCATCGTGGCGGGGCGCATCGAGTCCGGAAGCCTTGGCGCCGGCGACGAGATCGTCATCATGCCCGCCGGCAAGATCGCAAAGATCAGGAGCGTCGAGGGCTGGCCGGCAACGCCGGTCAAGGGCGCGCAGACCGCCGGGCGCTCGGTCGGCATCACGCTCGACCGCGAATTGTTCATCGAGCGCGGCGATGTCATCGCCCATGTCGGCGACAGCCCGCGCGATACGCGGCGGGTTCGCGCGCGCATTTTCTGGCTGCATGACAAGCCGCTCGTGACCGGCGCCTCGATCCTGGTCCGGCTCGGCGCGCGGGAAACCCGCGCCACCGTGGTCGCGATCGAGAAGGCCGTCGATCCCGGCGAACTGTCGAGCATCGAGACAAAATCGATCGGGCGCAATCATGTCGGCGAGATCGACATTTCGCTGGCGCAGCCGATTGCCGCCGATCCCCATACCGACAATCCGCGCACCGGGCGGCTGGTGATCGAGGTCAATGGCCGCATCGCCGGCGGCGGCCTCGTGCTGTCGGTCGACGCCGGACAGCGCGCCATTCCCGTCGATATCGTGCCGGTGGAATCGGCGCTGCGCCCCGACGAACGCTCGGCGCGCTATCGCCACGGCGGCGCAGTGGTCTGGCTGACGGGGCTGCCGGGTTCCGGAAAGTCGACGCTGGCGCGCGCGCTGGAACGACGGCTGTTCGGCAGTGGCGGCTCGCCGGTGCTGCTCGACGGCGATACCTTGCGCGCCGGCCTCAACAGCGATCTCGGTTTCTCTGCAGCCGATCGCAGCGAGAACATCCGGCGCCTGGCCGAAGTCGCCACCCATCTCGCCCGCAACGGCCACATCGCGATCGTCGCCGCGGTGTCGCCCGCGGCGGAAGATCGCGCCGCGGCGCGCCGCATCGCCGACGATCTGTTCCGCGAGATCTATGTCGCCACGCCTGCCGATGTCTGCGAGAGCCGCGATCCCAAGGGCCATTACGCCAAGGCGCGCGCCGGGTCGCTGCAGGCATTCACCGGTATCGGCAACGACTACCAGCCGCCGACGGCAAGCGAATTGACCCTCGACACGTCGAGGCTCTCGGTCGCTGACGCCACCGACGAGATCGAGAGGATGCTGGCGAAATCGGGCATCCTGTTCGACGAACTGGTCGATCTGGCGGCCAATATTTGAGCGTTCCCGACCGCCCGCTTAATGGGCAAGACAGCGTAGCCAAAGGCCTTCTCATCGCCCCGGCTTTAGGGCTAAAAGGGCGCCGAACAAGGCCCTTTACGGGGCCCTTTTGTCGTTTATCCCCTGAAAACCGCGGCTAACGGCGGCTTCTCGTGAGAAAAAATCCAACATGAATCGTATCGACGCCCACGGACTGAAGATTGCTCCCGTTTTATTCGATTTCATCGCCAAGGAAGCTACCCCCAAGACCGGAATTGCGCCGGATACCTTCTGGGCCGGGCTTGCCGCCATCCTCCGCGATCTCGCTCCCAAAAATCATGAGCTGCTCAAGGTGCGCGACGCCCTGCAGGCAAGGATCGACGGCTGGCATCGCGCCAACAAGGGCAGGCCGTTCGACATGAACGCCTACACGGCGTTCCTCAAGGAGATCGGCTATCTCTTGCCGGAGCCCGCGACCCAGAAGGCCGAGACCGCCAATGTCGACGAGGAGATCGGCAAGATCTGCGGGCCGCAATTGGTGGTGCCGCTCACCAACGCACGCTATGCGCTGAACGCCGCCAATGCGCGCTGGGGCAGCCTTTACGACGCTTTCTACGGCACGGACGCGATCCCTCATGACCCTAGCGAAGTGACAAAAGGCTACAACAAGGCGCGCGGCGACAAGGTCATCGCCAAGGCCAAGGCGTTTCTCGATGCCGCGGTGCCGCTGGCGACCGCAAGCCACACCGACGTGACCTCCTACAGCGTCATCGCCGGACAACTGGCGGTCAAACTGAAGAGCGGCAACGCCACCGCGCTGAAGTCGAACGCGCAGTTCGCGGGCTACCAGGGCGATGCTTCGGCTCCCAGCGCGATCCTGCTGGTCAATAACGGCATGCACATCGAGATCAAGATCGATCGCGGCCATATCATCGGCAAGGACGATCCGGCCGGGGTCGCCGACATGATCCTGGAATCGGCGGTCTCGACCATCCTCGACATGGAAGACTCTGTCGCGGCGGTCGATGCCGAAGACAAGGTGCTGGTCTATCGCAATACGCTCGGCCTGATGGACGGCACGCTGTCGGCCGACTTCGAGAAGGGCGGCAAGACGCTGAAGCGCGCGCTCAACCCCGACCGCGTCTACAAGACCGCCGACGGCAAGGAACTCAAGCTGCACGGCCGCAGCCTGCTGTTGATGCGCAATGTCGGCCATCACATGTTTACCGATGCGGTGCTCGACAGTGCCGGCGAAGAAATTCCGGAGGGCCTGCTCGATGCTGCCGTTGCCGGCCTGCTGGCGATCCACGATCTCAAGGGCGGCTCGAAGACGCGCAACAGCCGCACCGGTTCGGTTTACATCGTCAAGCCGAAGATGCATGGCCCCGACGAGGTCGCGCTGACCTGCGAACTGTTCGCCAAGGTCGAGAAGATGTTATCGCTGCCTGAGAACACCATGAAGGTCGGCATCATGGACGAGGAGCGCCGCACGACTATCAATCTCAAGGCCTGCATCCAGAACGCGCTGCAGCGCGTCATGTTCATCAACACCGGCTTCCTCGACCGCACCGGTGA
>DATNMT010000329.1:0-5064 GCA_035602495.1 Bradyrhizobium sp. | reverse complement strand
CAGGTGCTCGATCCCCTGCGGATCGGCCAGAACGTCAAGGAAATCATCGAATGCGATCTCGCCACCGAGATCAGCGCGCGAAATCTTTATCAGGAAGCGGCGACCCACTGCCACAGCGTCAAGGACTACGTCTCACGCGATCTGTTCGAAAGCGTGATGAAGGACGAGGAGCATCACATCGATTTCCTCGAAACCCAGCTTGATCTGATCAACCGGATCGGGCTTGAGCTTTACAGCCAGAAGCATGTAGGCGGACTCGAGAGCGAGGATTAGGCGCCTTTACACCGCTTACAGCCGTCATCACCCGCGAAAGCGGGTGATCCAGTATTCCAGAGTACCAGTGATGAATCGCAAAGCCGCGGCGTACTGGATCACCCGCTTTCGCGGGTGATGACGGCTGGAGACGTTGGAAGACCTGTTAAGACTCGCTCTCTAATCCGCCGACATGTTTCTGGGTATAGAGATCGAGCCCGATCCGCCCGATCAGATCGAGCTGGGTTTCGAGGAAGTCGATGTGGTGCTCCTCGTCCTTCATCAGGCTCTCGAACAGGTCGCGCGAGACGTAGTCCTTGACCCCGTGGCAATAGGTCGCCGCTTCCTGGTAGAGCGCGCGCGCGGCGACCTCGGAGGCCAGATCGCATTCGATGATTTCCTTGACGTTCTGGCCGATCCGCAAGGGATCGAGCACCTGCATGTTGGGAAAGCCGTCGAGGAAAAGAATCCGGTCGGTGAACTTGTCGGCGTGCTCCATCTCCTCGATGGATTCCTTGCGCCAGGTCTTGGCCATCTCCAGCAGGCCCCAGTTGTGCAGCAGCCGGAAATGCAGCCAATACTGGTTGATGGCGGTGAGTTCGCTGCGCAGGCCCTTGTTGAGGTAGTCGATGACTTTTGCGTCGCCCTGCATGGTCCACTCTCGCTGCCATGAATTCGCAAGTGAACGCTAGGTCACATTTCGGACCGGAGCAACCCTCCGCCGAGGCTCCCGAGGGGGCGCGTGAAGGATTTGAAGAGAGTCAGGAAGCGGCGAGCGAGAACTCGGCGTCATGGTAGACCGACCGCTCAGCTTCAGTCTGGACGTGCGGACATCCGGGTTGGCAGACCTTGGCGCAGGCGCCCAAGGCATCGTCAATGATGGTCTTGATAGTGCGCGCACAACGGCCGCATTCGGCACTGCAGCCGAGACAGCCGTAGATCTGCTTAGCATTGCGCGGAAGGTCTTCGGAGGCGTTGACGGCGTTGCGGACATCGTCGTCGCTGAGGACGTTGCAGGAACAAACAATCATGAAAACGGACGAACCCTTCGGTGATGCGGCGACTTGGAGATAGGGAAGACCACACTGGGAAGCAAAAGGAAAAACCGCCTTTTCAAGTGATTCCAAACTGATCGTTGGCGCAGACTGGAATCAATCTAATCAGCCTCTGTTGCGCTATATCAAAATGCCGTCGGTTTTATTCCACGGCTGCCAGGGATTAATCGCCTCCGCCACCTCCGTCGCCACCGCCCCCGCCTCCCCCGTCGCCGCCTTCGCCGAAATCGCTCCCGCCGAAGTCCATCGGATTGCCCAGATTATCCGTTGAATTGCCAAAACCATGCGTGCCGGAATGACCGCCGAACCAGCCGGCCATGGTCCAGCCGTCACCCATGGCATAGGTGGCGCTATCGCCGGACGAGCGCCGAATCCGCTTGCGGTTCTGCAGCCGTGTCATCAGCGCGTAGAAAATCAGCGAGGCCCCGCCGACCGCAATTCCGAATGCCACCATCGCATTGGTCATGGTTCCCTCACCGATTGAAACCGCCCGCAAGCGGCCGATTTGTGCACCGCAAAAAATGGCGCTTTCCGGCCCATATTCGTCGCCAAATGTGGCGGTTCCGTTCATTGAACATTCAAGGGAAATATGGAACTTTCGCTGCAAGGGATTTCTGCATCCGCTGTCCCTCGAGAAAGGTGAAGCCATGAGGAAGACTTTAATGGCGCTCGCTGCAGTTGCCACGCTGGCGATTTCAGCCGTGGCGTCGCCGGCCCACGCACAGCGCGGCTTTGGCGCCGGACTCGCCGCCGGAATCATCGGCGGCGCCATCGTCGGCGGCGCGATCGCCGGCCCCGGTTACTATTATGGCCCCGGCTATGGCTACGGCTACGGACCTGGTTACGGCTACTACGCCGGCGACTATGGCGGCTGCTACTGGACACGGCAGCGTTTCTGGGACGGCTATGGCTGGCAAATTCGCCGGGTGCGGGTCTGCGGCTGATCTCCGTTCATCTTCCTTAATTTTGCTTTCGCATCTCCGGTAACAGCCCGTTTCCGGGGATGCGTTTGAAGGATGGCCTGAAAAAACCTTTTTTCCGGCCCACCAGCCTGCGCGCGTTTACTTTGAATTGACTGTTGTGCGCTTTTTTAGCGACAGTCAGTTTCGAGTTCGGCGTTTAGAAAACCTTAACCCCCGGCGCTGGCCAAAGGCGCCACCTCCAGGAGAGCCCAAGACATGAAGAAGACATTTGCTGCCTTCGTCGCGGTCGCGACGGTCGCTGCTTCGCTCGCTGCGACACCCGCAAGCGCGCAGCGCGGCGTCGCCGCAGGCGTGGCAGCCGGATTGATCGGCGGTGCGATCGTTGGCGGAGCCATCGCCTCCAGCCGTCCGGCCTATGGCGGTCCGGTGTATGTTGAAGAAGCGCCCCCGTGCCGTTGGGTTCGCGAGCGCTTCTGGGACGGTTACGGCTGGCGCTTCCGCCGCGTCGAAGTCTGCGATTGATCCGACTTGACCGGCGCGCAAAATTTTCCGCGCCCTGACTTTGAAACCCGGCCGATGCTTCGGCCGGGTTTTTTCTGTTCTCCAACGCCAATCCTCAGCGCGCCGCGCCGATCGAACGCAGCACCGCTACGCTCGGCCAGCAATCCACCTTGAGCCCGGCCTTCTTCTGATACGCGCCGAGCGCCGCGCGCGTCTTCATTCCCGCCTTGCCGTCGACCTTGTCGGCATAGAGGCCGATGCGCGTCAGCCCCCGCTGCATCGCCTCGACGTCGGCGGTGCGCAGCTGGGTCGAAGCCGACCACGGCGTTGCGAACGGCTGCGGGCTCAGCATGCGGTCGGAAAGGTGGCCGACGAACAGCACATACAGATCTGAAAAATTATATTCCTTGATGACGAAATAATTCGGCGTGGCGAGAAAGGCCGGGCCGTAAATGCCTTCGGGCTGCAGCAGCGAGGCCGGCGGCGCCTGTTCCGCAGGCTTGAGCCTTTCGCCGCGCACCGGCACAAAACCGTCGCGCAGCCACTCCCCGATCGGTTTCGTCACTTCCGGCACGCCGATCGTGCAATCGACGCCGGCAGGCGCGCGCACTTCATAGGCCCAGCGCACGCCCGGCTGCCAGCCCTTGTTGACGAGCTGCTGGGCGGCGGACGCCAGCGCGTCCGGCACCGAATGCCAGATGTCGACCCGGCCGTCGCCGTCGAAATCGACGCCGTGCTTGTAGAATTCCGACGGCAGGAATTGCGTCAGCCCGGTGGCGCCGGCCCAGGACGCGCGCATGTCCTTTCGCGTCACCACGCCGTCGCCGATCATCTTCAGCGCCAGGATGAACTCGCCGCGATACTGATCCTTGCGCCGGCCGACATAGGCCTGCGTCGCCAGCACCCGCAAGCCGTCGTAAGGCAGCGTGTAGCGGCCGTAATCGGTCTCGCGGCCCCAGATCGCGAGCACGATCGTGGCGGGCACGCCGAAGCGCGTTTCGATGCCCGTCAGCGCGGGACGGTATTTCGCCAGCAGCCGCTGCCCTTCCGCCGCCAGCCGCGCGATGCTGGCCTCCTTCAGATAATCCGCCGGCACCTGCACGAACTCGGCCTGCGACGGCGCGCCGGTCGCGGGCCGCCCCGGCAAGATCAGATCGGGTAATTTGTAATCCGGCTCGAGGCCGCGGGTCTCGGCGTCGAAGGTCGCGCGCGAGACGCCTGCCGCCTGCGCCTCCGGCCACAGCGAGGCGATGAACTGCGTGAAGGCGGCATCGGGCGCGGCGGCAGCAAATTGCGTCGCCATCGCCTGCAAGACAATGGTTGCAGCGATGATTCTCGTGTTCAGCGACATCTCGATCTCCCGGCGATCTGATATACCGGTTCGACAGCAAGCTGCGAAGGTCGAAGTTGCCGGTTTTTGTTTCTGTAAAATTTGCCCGTCGGGTAGTCGCACAGGAAGCTGGGGCGAATGTCGCTTCGCTCATCCGGGTCAGTCGAAACCCGGCCGCGGCACCAGATTCATCAGCGTCCGGACGAAGCCGCCGTCGACCGTGATCTCATCGCCGTTCACATACGACGACCGATCGCTCGCCAGGAAGAGAATGGCATCCGCGATGTCTTGCGGCATGCCGATCCGTCGCGCCGGGACGACGGCGGTGCGCCGCTCCGTGACGCCGGGCGTGTCGTAAAAGGACTGGCTCATCGGCGTGATCACCATGCCCGGACTGACGACGTTGCTGCGGATGCCCTGCGGACCCCATTCGCTCGCAAGCTGGCGCGACAGCATCACGACGCCGGCCTTGCTGACGCTGTAGGCGCCGCTTCGCCCCTGCGCATGGCTGCCGGCTATCGACGCGATATGAATGAGGCTGCCGCGCCCGAGCTTGCGCATCTGCCGGCCGAACACCTGCGCGCAGAGGAAGTAGCCGGTCAGGTTGACCGACAGGACGGCATTCCATTCGTCCAGCGACAGCATGTCGAGGCCGCCGGGCCGCAACACCGCCGCCGTGTTGACGAGCACGCCGCAGGGTCCGAGCGATTGCTCGATGGTCGCGGCGGCGGCCGCAACGCTCTCCGCGCTCGTGGTGTCACATGGTGCCACGACATGACCGTCGCCCAATTCACGCAGCGCCGCGCGCGTCGCTTCCAGGCCGCGCTCGTCGCGATCGATCGCGGCAACCCGGGCGCCGGCCCGCGCAAGACTTGATGCGACGGCCCGGCCGATGCCGCCACCTCCGCCGGTCACGACGCAAACGTGGCCGGACAGGCCAAGCCAATCGGATGAGTTTTGTTCGGTCATTGTTGATGCTCCGGTCCAGCGAAGTACACCCGAC
>DATNMT010000189.1:0-8129 GCA_035602495.1 Bradyrhizobium sp. | reverse complement strand
CTCGCGATGGGCAAGATGGGCGCGGGCGAACTGAATTTTTCCAGCGACATCGACCTCATCGTGTTTTTCGATTCCAAAGCGCCGGCGCTTGTCGGCGACATCGAGCCCCAGCAGTTCTTCGTGCGCGTCACCCAGGGCCTCGCGCGGATCCTGCAGCAACGCACCGGCGACGGTTATGTGTTCCGGGTCGATCTGCGGCTGCGGATCGCATCCGAGCACGCGGAGCAAGCGCGCGGCATCGGCGCGCACCAGGTCGAACAGATAGGGAGAGGCGTCCGCAATGCCCAGGAGGATGGTCCTGGCGTGGGGAAACCGCACCATGAGATCGCCGACCGCCCCCGCCTGCCCGGCTGCAAGATCGGTCAGCCAATCGGCCAATCGCTTTTCGGCCTGGTCGGGAGCGGACACATGCGGTCCGTCCACGAACCGCGCGGCCAGACGATGTCGGTCCGCGTCGCCCTTCGCGGATGAGGTCATGCGACCTTCTGTGACACATCCTGCGTTTGAGCCGCAAGCCTGTCACCGGCGCGGGGCTGCGCCGGGATCGCCAACGTCGCGGTCAGGCCCGGATGGGCATCGCCGAGCCTGAGTTCGCCGCCATGCAGGGTCGCCACCGCCGATGCCAGACTGAGGCCAAGCCCGGAACCGGGCTGGGTGCGGCTCGCCTCGAGCCGGACAAAGCGTTCCACCGCGTGCTTGCGGTCGGCCTCGGGGATTCCCGGCCCGTGGTCGGTGACCGAAAGCAGGATCTGGTCGCCGTCGCGCCGCGCCTCGATCAGGATTTCCCTGGCGTCGTTGGCGGCAACCGCGCCGGCGCTGAGCGGCTGGGCCGCGGGTGCGGGCTTGCCGTATTTGATCGCGTTCTCGACCAGGTTCGCCAGCGCCTGGCTGATCAATTCGCGATTGCCATGCAGCGGCGACGACGACGCCTTGACGTGCAAGGTCACGCCGTCGTCTTCGGCCAGCGGTTCGTAGAGCTCGTGAATGCCGTTGGCGACGTCGGCGGCGTCGAAATCGTCCATATTGCCACGCGCCTGCCCGGACTCGGCGCGGGCGATCATCAACAGCGCGTTGAAGGTCCGGATCAGGCCGTCGGATTCCTCGATGGTTCGTTCCAGCGCGCCGCGGTACTCGGCCTCGCTGCCGGATCGCGCCAGCGCTTCCTCGGCGCGGTTGCGCAACCGCGTCAGCGGGGTCTTCAGATCATGGGCGATGTTGTCGGAGACTTCCTTCAAGCCCACCATCAGCGCTTCGATCCGTTCCAGCATGGCATTGAGGTTTTCCGCCAGACGATCGAGTTCGTCGCCGCTGCGCCCGACCGGCAGCCGCCCGCTGAGATCACCCGCCATGATGCGCTGGGTGGTGCCGGTCATGGCATCGATCCGCCGCAACACCCGCCGCGCCACGAAGATGCCGCCGCCAAGCCCGAGCACCACGACGATCAACACCGACCATTGCGCCGCCTTGGCGACGATGCCGAACAGCCGCCGCCGCTCCTCCAGATCGCGCCCGATCAGGAGGCGGAAGCCGCTCGGAAGTTCGGAGACGCGCACCAGCGCGCGATGGTCCGCGCTGTCCTGTTCGTCAAGCCGCCGGTAGGCGGTCTCCGACCAGCCGGTGGTCGCCATCACCCCCGGCGCCAGCGAGCCGACATTGCCGGCGATCGCAAGCCCGGTCGGCGTGGTCACGAGGTAGAGGTTGGCGCCGGGCCGCAGCGCACGGTTCTCGATGTTGAAAACCAGGCCGCGCAGGCCCCGCCGTCCGAAGATGTCGGACAGCTCGCCGGTTTCCGCGTTCACGGTGGTGGCGATCTGCTCGGTGATCATCCGCCGCGTGTTCCATGCGAAATAGCCGAGCAGCGAGGCGGCAAACAATGCAAACAAAAACAGGTAGACCAGCGTCAACCGGAACGCCGTGGTTCGGATCAGCTTACCGAATGCCGTCACGTATCATGTACCCCGCGCCGCGAATCGTGTGGAGCAGCGGCCGCTCGAACCCCTTATCGATCTTGGAGCGCAGCCGCGAAATGTGCACGTCGATGACATTGGTCTGCGGATCGAAATGATAGTCCCAGACGTTTTCCAGAAGCATGGTCCGGGTCACCACCTGGCCGGCGTGCTTCATCAAATATTCCAAAAGCCGGAACTCGCGCGGCTGCAGGGTCAATTCGTCCTTGCCGCGCGCCACCCGATGCGAAAGGCGGTCGAGTTCGAGATCGCCGACCCGGTAGGTGGTCTCCTCGGCCGGGCCGCCATGGCGGCGCGACAGCACCTCGACCCGCGCCAGCAATTCGGCGAACGAATAGGGTTTGGGCAGGTAGTCGTCGCCGCCGGCGCGCAGGCCCTTGATGCGGTCGTCGACCTGACCGAGCGCCGAGAGAATCAATACCGGCGTGCGATTGCCCTTCTCGCGCAAAGCGCCGATCAGCGACAGCCCGTCGCGCTTCGGCAGCATCCGGTCCACCACCAGCACGTCATAGTCGCCGCTTTGGGCCAGCGACAAGCCTTCCTCGCCGTCGCCGGCGAGTTCGGCGACATAGCCGACCTCGCGGAACGCCTTCGCCAGGTAATCGGCGGACTCACGGTCGTCTTCGATGATCAAGAGGCGCATATTTGGGTCGGTTGCGGTCAAGTGCGTCAGCCTTCTGTCACCATGGCGCGGTCGGCATGCTCATGCAAGGCGACCCCGCCACCTCTCTCTCAAGCAAAAAGGCGGGCGGTGAAGCTGGGGAACCTCACCGCCCTTTGAACCTTCCGACGGAGGGGGGCGTATTCCACCGGAAGGGAACTTTAGGGAGCGGGCTTTTGACCCGCCCCCCGGAAAGAGCCGTCGGCGGGGGCGACTAATGCCGGCGACACCCTCCATCTCTTCGATCATGCCGATTGGATCGGATCATGATCTCATCTCTTTGTTTGAGCATGATCTTGTCGGAAAACCGGTTCCCGCTTTTCCGGATCATGCTCTTAGATCGTGGACGCTCAGCCCTTTGCAAGGGGCAGCGCGACAAAGCGCGACGACCCACCGCTCTTGACCCGCATCAGCACGCTGTTCTTGTTGTCAGTGCGCGCGGCATTGATCGCCTCGCGCACGTCACCGGCGTTGGCGACGCTCTTCCCGGCGACTTCGAGGATCACATCGCCTTCCTTGAAGCCGCGATCGGCCGCCGCACCGTTCGGATCTACCTCGGTCACCACGACGCCGTCCCTGCCGGCGCCGGCGACGCTGTTGGCGGGCGCGACCGTCAGGCCGAGCTTCGGCACGTCGGTCCCGCGGGTGGCGCCGCCCTTCTCGCCGTTGTCGGTGTCGGCCTTGGCTTCCAGCGTATTCGGCAACTGGCCGAGCGTGAGGTTGATGGTCTTGTCCTGGCCCTTGTGCAGCACGTTGAGCTTCACCGCGGTGCCGGGCGCGATGCTGCCGATGGTGCGGGCGAGTTCGCGGGCATCCTTGACCGTCTCGCCGTTCACCGAGGTGATCACGTCGCCGGACTCGATGCCGGCCTTGGCCGCCGGGCCGTTGGCCTGCGGTTCCGCAACCAGCGCGCCTTCCGCCTTCTTCAGGCCAAGGCTGTCGGCGATGTCGGGCGTGACCGGCTGAATCTGGACGCCGATCCAGCCGCGGCTGACCGAACCCTTGTCCTTGAGCTGCGCGATCACGCTCTTGACGGTCGATGCCGGGATCGAGAACGCGATGCCGACGCTGCCGCCGGACGGCGAATAGATCGCGGTGTTGACGCCCATCACCTCGCCGGAGGTGTCGAATGCCGGGCCGCCGGAGTTGCCCTTGTTCACGGGCGCGTCGATCTGGATGAAATCGTCATACGGACCGTTGCCGATGTCGCGGCCCCTGGCCGAAACGATGCCGGCGGTCACGGTGCCGCCGAGGCCGAACGGATTGCCGACCGCGAGCACCCAGTCGCCGATCCGCGGCTTGCCGTCGGAAAGCTTGGCGAACGGGAAGTCCGAGCCGCCCTCGACCTTGATCAGCGCCAGATCGGTGCGCGCGTCGGTGCCGATCACCTTGGCCTTGTAGACCTTGCCGTCATCGGTGGTGACTTCCACCTTGTCGGCGCCGTCAACCACGTGGTTGTTGGTCACGGCATATCCGTCGGCGGAAATGAAGAAGCCGGAGCCCTGGCCGGTCACCGCGCCATGTCCGCGCGGTCCGCCGCGCAGGCCGGGAGGCAGGCCATCGGGTCCGCCGAAGCGGCGGAAGAAGCGCTCCATCGGGGAACCCGGCTGGAACGGCGAATCTTCGTTGTTGCTGCTATCGTCCTTGGCGACCTTTTCGTTGATGTTGACCTTCACCGAAATCACCGACGGCTTGACGCGCTCGACGATGTCGGCAAACCCGATCGGCTTCTCGACCTTGCTGACCTCGTTATTGACCTGCGCGTGCGCAGGGCTCGTGAAAACATTCATCGGCCCCTGCGAGGGGCCGAAGCCGTAGACCGCGGCACCGAGGCCGGCAGCCACGGTGGCCATCAGGGCAAATTTGCGCGCGGACAACAGCGAGCGACGCGGTGCTCGATAAGACGGGAGGGAGGAAAGGTCGGTCGGACGTTCGGTCATACGGTCATCTCCAAGGGCCTGAATCGATGGTTCGGGGGTGCGGGGGCGAGCACCTTATGGCTGCAAAGATGGGGATTTCCGCCTTACGGCGCGCTGGCGGGGGAATTAAAGTTTTGTAATGAAGGGAAGACCGGATGCGGCGGATGATCGCAGCGCAAGATCGGTCGGTCGCGGGGCTAAATCGGCTTTTCCGGCGCGGGTTCCGCAGCGATCAGCCGTTCCAGCCGCTCCTCTTCCTCAGCGGTCAGTTTCACCAGGGACGGATCCGACCCAAAAGCCGATCTGGAGCGCCGCCGGCTGTTGAGCCACAGCGCGACCCCGCCTCCGGCGAGCACCAGAGGCGGCAACAACCAGAGCAGCAGCGTGTGGGGCTCGAGCCGCGGCTTCAGCAGCACGAATTCGCCATAGCGCGCCACCAGAAAATCGATCACCTGGGCGTCGCTGTCGCCGGCCGCGATCCGTTCCCGCACCAACAGCCGCAAATCGCGCGCCAGCGGCGCCTCGGAATCGTCGATCGACTGGTTCTGGCAGACCATGCAGCGCAATTCGCGCGACAAGTCGCGCGCCCGCGCTTCCTTGACCGGATCGGCCATGATCTCGTCCGGCTGCACGGCGTAGGCGGCCGGCGATCCCGCCAGCGCGGCGACGGCGAATGCGAGGATCAGGATCCGTTTCAATCGATCACTCCGCTGCCTGCACTCCGCGCAGCGCTTTAGCCGGCTTCGGCGCACCGACGCGCAGCCGCCGGTCCGACAGCGACAGCATGCCGCCGAACGCCATCAGGACCGGACCGAACCAGATCAACAGTACCATCGGCTTGTGATAGATGCGCACCGCGATCGCGCCGTCGCCGGCAAGATCGCCCAGCGAGATGTAGAGTTGGCTGAAGCCGCGCGTCAGCAGCGCCGCCTCGGTCGTGGTCGACCCCCGCGTGGTGAAATTGCGTTTCGACGGCGTCATGGTGCTGAGCCGCTCGCCATCGAGGCTCACCGTGAACCGCGCCACCATCTCGCGGTAATTCGGCCCCTGCCGCTGCGTCAGGCCATCGAGTTTGAGCTCGTAGCCGGCGATCCTGGCGACGTCATCGGGCTTCATCGATCCGATGTATTCGCTGTTCCAGGTGGTCTCGCAGACGATGCCGATCAGGGCTATGCCGACGCCGGCATGCGCGAACATCGTGCCCCAGTTCGAGCGCGGCAATCCACGCGCGCGCCGCAGCGCGGTCACCAGCGGCACGCGGAACAGACCGGTGCGCTCGGCGAGGTCGCTGAAGGTGCCGGCGATGACGAATATCGCAAGCCCGATCGCGAGCGGTGCAAGCGCGCTGCCGCCGCGGGTCCACGCCCACAGCACGGCAACCGCGATCAAC
Source organism: Bradyrhizobium sp. (assembly GCA_035602495.1). Lineage (GTDB taxonomy): Bacteria > Pseudomonadota > Alphaproteobacteria > Rhizobiales > Xanthobacteraceae > Bradyrhizobium. The sequence goes on along the minus strand of DATNMT010000189.1, from coordinate 2,192 downwards.
GCCGCGACGCCGGCAGCCGTCAGCCGTTGCGCCGCGCCGAGCAGATCGCCGCGCTTCCATGCCAGCAACGGTCCGAACGGCACCGCGATCAACAGCGGCACGAACAGCGGCCCGAAAGTGAGATTGAAGAACGGCGCGCCGACCGAGATCTTGTCGCCGGTCAGCACTTCCAGCGCCAACGGATACAGCGTTCCAACGAACACGGTGGCGCAGGCGGTGGTGAGAAACAGGTTGTTGAGCACCAGCGCGCCTTCGCGCGAGATCGGCGCGAACAGGCCACCCTGTTTCAGCGCGGAGGCGCGCCAGACATACAGCGAAAGACTGCCACCGATGAAGATGCAGAGGATCAAGAGGATGAACACGCCGCGGGTCGGGTCATTCGCAAAGGCGTGCACCGAGGTCAGCACGCCCGAGCGCACCAGGAAGGTGCCGAGCAGCGACAGCGAGAATGCCAGGATCGACAGCAGGACGGTCCAGACCTTGAGCGCATTGCGCTTTTCCATCACCACCAGCGAGTGCAACAGCGCGGTGCCCGCGAGCCACGGCATCAGCGACGCGTTCTCGACCGGATCCCAGAACCACCAGCCGCCCCAGCCGAGTTCGTAATAGGCCCAGTACGAGCCCATCGCGATCCCGAGCGTGAGGAATATCCAGGCCACCAGCGTCCACGGCCTCACCCAGCGCGCCCAGGCCGCGTCGATCCTGCCTTCGATCAGGGCCGCGACCGCGAAGGAAAATGAAATCGAGAACCCGACATAGCCGAGGTAAAGCATCGGCGGATGCACGGCGAGGCCAATGTCCTGCAGCACCGGATTGAGGTCGCGGCCCTCGATCGGCGGGTTGGCGATGCGCAGGAACGGGTTCGAAGTGATCAGGATGAACAGGTAGAACGCGCTGGCGATCCAGGCCTGCACCGCCAGCACATGGGCGCGCAGCGACAGCGGCAGGTTGTTGCCGAATGCCGCGACCAGACCGCCGAACAAGGCCAGGATCGACACCCATAGCAGCATCGAGCCTTCGTGATTGCCCCATACGCCGGTGATCTTGTAGATCAGCGGTTTCAGCGAGTGCGAATTCTCGAACACGTTGACGACGGAAAAATCCGAAGTGACGTGCAAGCTGACCAGCGCCGCGAACGACAACGCCACGAACAGGAGTTGCGCCAGCGCGGTCGATCGCGCGACATTCATCAGCGCTGGATCGCGCAAATGCGCCCCCAGGATCGGCAGGGTCGACTGGATCAGCGCCAGCGCCAGCGCCAGCACCAGCGCGTAATGTCCGGCTTCCGCGATCACTGCGTCACCCTCCGCCCCTCGCACGTCGTCGCAGCTCCGGCATTATCCGAAACCTGCTTGCCGTAGTCATCCTTCCAGTGTCCCTGCTTCTTCAGCGCGTCGGCGACATCCCTTGGCATATAGTTCTCGTCGTGCTTGGCCAGCACGGTGTCGGCCCTGAACACACCGGAAGCATCGAGCGCGCCTTCCGCCACGACGCCCTGCCCTTCGCGAAACAGGTCGGGGAGACTTCCCCCAAAGGCCACCGGCAATTTGGCGCTGCCGTCGGCGACATCGAACGTGACCGACTTGGCGCCGCACACCAGTGAGCCCGGCTGCACCAGGCCGCCGAGCCGGAACCTCTTGCCCGGAAGGATATGCTGTTCCGCCGCCATGGATGGCGTCGAGAAGAACACGATCGAGCTGCGCAACCCGTACAACACCAACCCCGCGGCGAACGCGAGTACCGCAAGCGAGCCTCCGATCATCGTCAACCGCCGCTGCTTGCGCGTCATGCATCGCCTCTACCCGGAAATCGCTTCGCCGTTTTCGGTATCATGCTCATCCATCGAGCCCGAGATTCTTCAGGCCATCGTTCAACTGGCGCAGCCGCTCGGCGTTGCTGGCTGTAGCCTGACGGGCGTCATCGAGCGCCTGTTTCGCCTTGTCGCGATCGCCCATCACCATATAGGCCCGAATCAGCCGCAACCATCCCTCGACGTCGTCGCCGTTTTGCTTCAAGCGGCCGGCGAGACGCTCGACCATGCCACGGATCATGGCGTTGCGGTCGCCTTCCTTCATATCTTGTGCCGCGGCCACCGTGTCGTCGGACAAGGCCGGCGCGGTCGCGCCGCCGGCCCGCGCCAGCGCGGCCTGAACCAGCGGACGCCACGGCGCATTCGGCGGCGCCTTTTCGAG
>DATNMT010000295.1:0-3742 GCA_035602495.1 Bradyrhizobium sp. | reverse complement strand
TTTCGCAATGGCGTGCGCCGGCTCCAGCGCCGGAATGATGCCTTCCAGCCGCGACAGCAACTGGAACGCCGCCAGCGCCTCGTCGTCGGTCGCCGACAGATAGGTCACCCGGCCGGTTTCGTGCAGCCAGGAGTGTTCGGGCCCGATGCCGGGATAATCCAGCCCCGCCGAAATCGAATGGGCGTCCTGGATCTGGCCGTCATCGTTCATCAAGAGATAGGTGCGGTTGCCATGCAGCACGCCGGGCCGGCCGCCGGCGATCGAGGCCGCGTGCAACTGGGTGAGGCCGTGGCCGGCCGCCTCGACGCCGAAAATCTCGACCGAGGGGTCGTCGAGGAAGGGGTGAAACAGCCCCATCGCATTGGAGCCGCCGCCGATGCACGCGACCAGCGAATCCGGCAGGCGGCCTTCTTCCGCCTGCAATTGCGCGCGGGTCTCGATGCCGATCACCGACTGGAAGTCGCGCACCATCATCGGATAGGGATGCGGGCCGGCGACCGTGCCGATGCAGTAGAAGGTGTTGTGCACGTTGGTGACCCAGTCGCGCAGGGCGTCGTTCATTGCATCTTTCAGCGTGCGCGATCCGGATTGCACCGGGATCACCCTGGCGCCCAGCATTTCCATGCGGATCACATTGGGCTGCTGCCGCTCGACATCGACCGCGCCCATATAGACGACGCAGTCGAGCCCGAAGCGGGCGCACAAGGTCGCGGTCGCAACGCCATGCTGGCCGGCGCCGGTCTCGGCGATGATGCGCTTCTTGCCCATCCGCCGCGCCACCATGATCTGGCCGAGCACGTTGTTGACCTTGTGCGAGCCGGTGTGATTGAGCTCCTCGCGCTTGAAATAGATTTTGGCGCCTCCGAGGTGCTCGGTCAGGCGCTCGGCGAAATACAGCGGCGACGGCCGGCCGACATAGTGCTTGAGGTAGCCGTTCATCTCGGCCTGGAACGCCGGATCGGCCTTGGCGTGCGCGTAGGCCTTTTCCAGGTCGAGGATCAGCGGCATCAGCGTTTCCGCGACAAAGCGACCGCCGAAAATGCCGAAATGCCCGCACTCGTCGGGTCCGCTGCGGAAGGAATTGGGCAGTGCCGGATTCATCGACCCATCAACTCTTGTTGCCGCGCCGCGCCATCCCGGCCCCCTCGCCCCGCTCGCTTGTCCGCCGAAGCCCGCCTTCGGGCGAAGGCGGATGCGGGGAGAGGGTTGGGGTGAGGGGCTCTCGCCCCGGATTCGGTGAGAGAGGCGTACGCGGCGCCTCCCCCTCACCCGGATCGCAAGAGCGATCCGACCTCTCCCCGTAAACGGGGAGAGGTGAAGCAAGGACCGCCGCCCGCGCTGTGCGGATGAAGGCGCGGATCATCTCGGGGTCCTTGACGCCGGGCGCGTGCTCGACACCCGAAGAAACATCGACGCCGCCACAGCGGGTGACGCGGACGGCCTCAGCGACATTGCCGGCGTTAAGCCCGCCGGAGACCATGAACGGCAGCTTGAGATCGAGATTTTCGAGCGCATGCCAGTCGAACACCGCGCCGAGACCGCCGGGCCGGGTGGCTTCCTTCGGCGCGCGGGCATCGAACAGGATGCGGTCGGCAACGGCGGCAAACCCGGGCAGCGCGACGAGATCGGCGGAGGTCTCGACCGCCAGCGCCTTCATCACCGGCAGACCGAATTTCCGTTTGACGTCGCGCAGCCGCGCCACGGTTTCCCGGCCGTGCAACTGCAGCAGATCCGGCTGCAGCGCCCCGATGATATCGGCGAGCGTCGCGTCGTCGGCATCGACCGTGAGCGCGACCTTTGCCGCGCGCCGTTTCGCCTGTCTGCCGAGGTCGCGGGCCGACTCGAGGCTGAGATGCCGGGGCGACGGCGGAAAGAACACGAATCCGACCATGTCCGCGCCGGCGTCCAGCGCGACGTCGAGCGTCTCGCGCGTGGACAGGCCGCAGATTTTGACGATCAGGGACATGGTTCAGGACACGGTTGGAGCTGCGGCCAGGGCCGGAAAAAGGCGTTGCGATCGGCCGCGTTCTACAACGTCGCGCCCTGCTTGTCTCGCCCGCCGGCCCCATAAATACCGCCCGGCAAGGGCGCGGGAAGGCGCTGCGGACCAGGCCGCGAGGGCGCGGCGCCGGCGCGCAGATCGGCCAATTGCGCCCCCAACTCCCGCGCATCGGCTTCATGCCGGCGCGCCGCGCGCCGCCAGCGGCGCTGCCGGAACCAGGTCGCGATGCCGCCCGCCGCCACGCCCGCAATCGCCACCGCGATGATGACGACGAACAGCGGCAGGGTGACGGCGATCGAGGGATCGGTCGAATTGAACGGATCGAACGACACCGTCACCAGATGCCGGTTGGCGACCGCGAAGACGACAAAGATCAGGCCCAGCGGAATCAGCACCACGGCGGAAAGAAACTTGCGCATGACCATCTCTTGGGTTGCTGGAAACCGGCGGCGCGCAATCCGGAAAAGCCAACGGTTCTGCGGCCGGAAGACGCGCGATCCAGGCCGTTCTACGCGCCGCTTTCGGCCGCCCCGCCGTCGCGGTTCAGCCGCTCGCGCATTTCCTTGCCGGTCTTGAAGAACGGGACACTCTTCTGATCGACCGGCACATGGGCGCCGGTACGCGGATTGCGCCCCGCCCGCGCCGGACGGTGTTTGACCGAGAACGCGCCGAAACCGCGCAGCTCGACCCGGTCGCCGCGCGCCAATGCCGCGACGATCTCATCGAGAATCGCGTTCACAATGTTTTCGACATCCCGCTGGTAGAGATGCGGGTTGTGCTCGGCGATGCGCTGAACAAGTTCGGATTTGATCATCGAGACTGGGACCCGGGAGCGTGCGGATATCCATTTCCGTGAAAATGCCTTGAACTGTCAAGACGCTAAATCAAATTTGGGCGGCGCGAAAAGACGTGACAAACGCCCGGACAGGGTTTGTGACAGCACCCGCAATCCGGGAGACCGGGGCGGAAACCGGACTTAGGCGGCTCAATGGGTGCCCGCGGGCTGCCACAATGCCAGCATGCCATCGAGGCTCAGGCGGTCGACCGCCTGGGCTACGCCGGCCTGCTCGATCTGGCGTGCGATGGCGCTGAAACCCAGCGCATCGAGCGTCAGCGAAGCTGCCGTTTTCAGGAAAGTCAGGTCGCTGAACCGCGGCGTCAGCTTGTAGTCGCGCACCGGCAGGTCGGGCTTGACGCCTTTCTGCGCGACCAGCCAGGCGACCGCGGTTTTCTCGTCGCCGAGCTGATCGATCAGCTTCAGGTCGACGGCCTGATGGCCGGTGAAGACCCGTCCGTCCGCCACCTTCTCCAGCAACGCGTCGTCCATGCCGCGCCGCTCCTTCACCAGCCCGCGGAACCAGGCATAGGAATCCTTGACCAACGAATCCAGTGCGGCGCGCGCTTCCGGACTGGTCGGTTCAAAGCCGTTGGGCGCCGCTTTCAGCGGCGAAGACTTCACTTCCTCGACCTTGACGCCGACGGTTTTCATCAGATCGGTAAAATTCGGAAACTGAAACAGCACGCCGATCGAGCCGACCAGCGAGGTTTGCTGGGCGATGATGTGATCGGCGGCAATCGCGGTGATGTAGCCGCCCGAGGCCGCCAGTCCCTCGACCACCACGACCAGCGGCTTCTTCGCCTTCAGCCGCATCAAGGCGTCGTAAAGCTGTTCGGAGCCGGCCGTGGTGCCGCCGGGCGAGTTGATGTGCACGACGACCGCGGCGGCCTGCGATTTCTCCA
>DATNMT010000281.1:0-5540 GCA_035602495.1 Bradyrhizobium sp. | reverse complement strand
GAGGGGCAAAAGGAGCTGCCGCTGCCGGGCGATGACGCCGGCGCCGCCTTGGCCATCGAGGCCGCGCCCTTGCGCAGCCAGGCCCAGATCCTCGCCGCGGTGAAAACCGCCGTGGAGGAAAACCGGATCGATATCTTCCTGCAGCCGATGGTGACGCTGCCGCAGCGCAAGGTGCGCTATTACGAGGCGGTGACGCGGCTGCGCGACGACAAGGATGCGCTTCTCGCCGCCGACGATTTCATCGCGGTCGCGGAAGCCGCCGGCCTGATCGGACGGATCGATCACATGGTGATGCTGAAATGCGTGCAGGTGCTGCGCCGGCTGATGGTGCGCAACAAGGAAGTCGGCGTGTTCTGCAACGTGGCCGCGGCAACCCTTGCCAACCCGACCACCTTCGCGCAATGCCTGGATTTCCTCGAAGCCAATCGCGCGCTGGCGCCGGCCTTCGTGCTCGAATTCAAGCAGGCCACGTTCCGCCATCTCGGCCCGGTCGAGACCGAACATCTCGCCGCGCTGGCGCAGCGCGGCTTCCGCTTCTCGATCGATCACGTCACCGACTTGCGGATCGAGCCACGCGAACTCGCCGACCGCGGCGTCCGTTTCATCAAGGTGCCGGCGGCGCTACTGCTCGACCAGCGGCAGACATCGACATCCGACATTCACCCCTCCGACCTGTCGGACCTGCTCGGCCGCTTCGGCATCGACCTGATCGCGGAACGGATCGAGGGCGAGCGCGCGGTGGTCGACCTGCTCGACTACGATGTCCGGTTCGGCCAGGGATTCTTGTTCGCGCCGCCGCGGCCGTTGCGGCCCGAGGGCGCATCTGCTACCGGCTCGGCCTCTCCGACCAGGACGCAGGACTCCAATGGCTCCGGCAAGACGGCTTCCGTCGACAGCCCTTCCATCGAACCCCAGCGGGCGACCGGCAATGCCGCGCTGGCGCGGCGCGCGGCCGGGCCGGGCTGACCGACCGTCGCCATCATGACGTCGCTACGGTTTGTCGAAAAGCTGCGCGACCTCGTCGGCGGCGTGGAGGTGGTGCTCTCCGATATCTGGGGCGTGGTCCATAACGGGCTTGAAGCCTTCCCCGAGGCCTGCGCGGCGCTGCACACATTCCGCAACCGGGGCGGCACGGTGATCCTGATCACCAACGCGCCGCGCCCTGCCGATTCGGTGCAGCGGCAATTGCGCAAGCTCGGCGTCGCCGACGACAGCTATGACGCTATCGTCAGTTCGGGCGATCTCACCCGGCACTTCGTGGCCGATCACCCAGGCCGCAAGATGTTCTGGATCGGCCCGGAACGCGACAGCTCGATCCATCGCGGGCTCGATCCGGTGCTGGCGCCGCTGGAGCAGGCCGATTACATCATCTGCACCGGACTGTTCGACGACGAAACCGAATCGGCCGAAGATTATCGCGCGATGATGCTCAAGGCGCGCGAGCGCAAGCTGACGCTGGTCTGCGCCAATCCCGACATCGTGGTCGAGCGCGGCGACCGGCTGATTTATTGCGCCGGCGCCATCGCCGAGCTCTATCGCGAACTCGGCGGCGAGGTGATCTTCTATGGCAAGCCGCACCGGCCGATCTACGAACGCGCGATCGAACTGGCGGCCGAGCGCCAGTCCCACGCAATCGAGCTCAGCCGCGTGCTGGCGATCGGCGATTCCGTGCGGACGGATCTGGCGGGCGCCCACGGCTTCGGCATCGATTGCCTGTTCGTGACCCGCGGCATCCACGCCGAGGAATTCGAGGGCATCGACCAGCTCGACCCGGCCTCGGTGAAGGAATTGTTCGGCCACCCGCCGCGCGCGCTGACAAGGGAGTTGCGGTGGTAGGCGCCACCCACTGTGTCGTCCCCGCGAACGCGAGGACCCATACGCCGTGACGGCGATGTTACGGGAAGTGGCAGTTGCCTTACTTTCGCGGCGCGTCGCAGCAATGAAGGCCGGTGGTTATGGGTCCCCGCGTTCGCGGGGACGACATCGAGTCGACGTTGTAGCTATTGCGTCGCGCGGAAGCCTTACGCGCTCACCGTATCCGGAAACACCGCCTCGATCTTGGTCTTCAGCGTGGCGGCGTTGAACGGCTTGACGATGTAGTTGTTGACGCCGGCCTTCTTGGCGGCGATCACGTTCTCGGTCTTGGATTCCGCGGTGATCATGATGAACGGCGTGGTGGCGAGGTTGGGGTCGGCGCGGACCTCCCGCAGCAGGTCGTAGCCGGTCATCGGCTCCATGTTCCAGTCGGAGATCACCAGGCCATATTTCTTGCCGCGCATCTTGTTCAGCGCCGCCGATCCGTCGCTGGCATCGTCGATATTCTCGAAGCCAAGCTGCTTCAGGAGATTTCTGATGATGCGGATCATGGTGTTGTAGTCATCCACCACCAGAACCGACATCGACGTATCAACCGCCATCTTGAACCCCCCGAGAACGACACCTGACGCCACAACCCTGGCCTGCATGGGGCCGCAGCGGCCCGCAGGCTTTCCCCAGCACTAGCATCAGCCGTTAAACAGCCCGTTAACCCGATCAGCGACCGGACAGAGGCCCGGCGGCCGGCGAGGCCGGTTCGCACCCGCTTGACTTCGCCGGGGCCCCCGCGTCACGGTCCCGCCCCCACCCGATAAAAATCGAAGAATCCTTGCAAAATGACGCCTGGCTTTACCATTATCCGGGACACCACGCCCGCGGCCGCCATCCCGAAGGGAGCGGTGGTGGCGATGGGCAATTTCGACGGTGTCCACCTCGGCCACCGCGCGGTGATAACAGCCGCCCTGCAGATGGGGCGCGCGCATGGCAGGCCTGCGCTGGCGCTGACATTCGAGCCGCATCCGCGCCGGTTTTTCAGCCCCAACACCCCCCAGTTCAGGCTCACCGACGAGGCCGCAAAACTGCGGCTGTTGGCCGGAACCGGGCTCGAGGGCGCTGTGGTGATGAACTTCGACAAGGCCCGTGCCGGGACGTCGGCGCAGGATTTCATTCACCATGACCTGATCGGGCGGCTCGGCATCAGCGGGATCGCGGTCGGCTACGACTTTCACTTCGGCAAGGGGCGCGTCGGCTCGCCGAGCCTCCTGGTCAACGAGGCGCCCCGGCTCGGCATCGAGGTCGACGTGCAGCCCCATGTCGACATCGAGGAACGGCCGGTGTCCTCCTCCGCGATCCGGATGGCGCTGGCGGAGGGACAGATCGAGGACGCCACCAGGATGCTGGGCGGTCCCTGGTTCATCACCGGCGAGGTGATCCACGGCGAGAAGCGCGGCCGCGACCTCGGCTTTCCCACCGCCAATATCCGCCTCGACAATAATTGCGGGCTCAGGCACGGCATCTATGCGGTGCGGGTCGGCCGCGGAGCCGAGCGTTACGACGGCGTCGCCAGCTTCGGCCGCCGCCCCACCTTCGACAATGGCGCGCCGCTGCTCGAGGTCTTCCTGTTCGATTTCAAGGACGATCTCTATGGCGCCGTGCTCGACGTCGCCTTCATCGGCTTCATCCGCGAGGAATTGAAATTCGACAGCGCGGATGCGCTGGTCAAACAAATGAATGACGACAGCGCCCGCGCCCGCGCCCTGCTGGCGGCCAGCCCCGGGGCGTTTCCGAAGCTCGGAATGGTCGGATAGCCGCCTGCTTTTCAGCCGCCGCCCGGTTCGCCGGGGCTTTGCGCTTCCGCCGGTTGGCTGCTATGGAAAGCCCCCATGTTTGCGCGGCGCATCATTATTGGCATTAGCGGCCCGGCTTCCGCCTGAGCTTCGGCTCGGCGCAAGACCGGGAATTGCCTCGTTCACCCGCGATTGATCGCGAATCCCAGCGCCCTTCCGAGCCAGACCAGAGCCTTCATGTCCGACAAGCCGCAAAAAGCCGAAGCATCCGACTATTCCAAAACCCTGTTCCTGCCGCAGACGGAATTTCCGATGCGCGCCGGGCTGCCGCAGCGCGAGCCGGAAATCCTCAAGCACTGGAACGAGATCGGCCTCTACGACCGGCTGCGCAAGCAAGCCGCCGGCAAGCCGAAATTCGTGCTGCATGACGGGCCGCCCTACGCCAACGGCAACATCCATATCGGGCACGCGCTGAACAAGATCCTCAAGGACGTGGTCACCAAGAGCCAGCAGATGCTCGGCTTCGATTCCAACTACGTGCCGGGCTGGGACTGCCATGGGCTGCCGATCGAATGGAAGATCGAGGAAGAGAACTACCGCTCCAAGGGCAGGCAGAAGCCGGATTTTCGCGACTCCGCGGCGATGGTGGCGTTCCGCAAGGAGTGCCGCGCCTACGCGGCGCACTGGATCGGCGTACAGCGCGAGGAATTCAAGCGGCTCGGCATCATCGGCGACTGGGGTCACCCTTACGCCACCATGGACTATTTCGCCGAGGCCCAGATCGCGCGCGAGCAGATGAAATTCGCCGCCAACGGCACGCTGTATCGCGGGTCGAAACCGGTGATGTGGAGCGTGGTGGAGAAGACAGCGCTGGCGGAAGCGGAGGTGGAGTACGAGGATTACACGAGCGACATGGTGTGGGTGAAGTTTCCGGTCAAATATCTTGGAAGTGCTTTTCAAGCCAGTGAAAAGGAAGCTTCTCGAGCCGATCTGCAAAAGTCAAACTTCGTAATCTGGACCACCACGCCGTGGACGCTGCCTGGCAACCGCGCCATCAGCTTCTCGTCGAAAATCGCTTACTGCCTCTATCGCGTCACCGACTCGCCCGCTGACAACTGGACCAAGCCGGGCGATCTCCTGATCCTGGCCGACGCGCTCGCCGACGCGGTGTTCAAACAGGCGCGCGTGACCGGTTACGAGAAAGTAGGCACCGTGCCGGCGGCCGTCCTCGCGACCATGGAAGGCGCGCATCCGCTCGCGGGCCTCGCCGGCGGTTACGAATTTCACGTGCCGCTGCTCGAGGGCGATCACGTCACTGACGATACCGGCACCGGCTTCGTCCATACCGCGCCCGGCCACGGCCGCGAGGATTTCGATGTCTGGACCGCCAATGCGCGGGCGCTGGAAGCGCGCGGCATCAACACCACCATCCCCTATACTGTCGACGAGAACGGCGCCTTCACCGATCAGGCGCCGGGCTTTACCGGGAAACGCGTCATCAACGACAAAGGCGAAAAGGGCGACGCCAACGAGGCTGTGATCAAGGCGCTGGTCGAGACCGGCATGCTGGTGGCGCGCGGCCGGCTGAAACATCAATATCCGCATTCCTGGCGCTCGAAGAAGCCCGTGATCTTCCGCAACACGCCGCAATGGTTCATCGCGATGGACAAGGACATCGCGGACCCTTCACCTCTCCCATCGGGAGAGGTGAAGGAAGGCGACACGCTGCGCGCCCGCGCGCTGCATGCAATCGCGGCGACGCAATGGGTGCCAGCCTCGGGCCAGAACCGCATCACCGGCATGATCACCAGCAAGCCCGACTGGGTGCTGTCGCGGCAGCGCGCCTGGGGCGTGCCGATCGCGGTGTTCGTGCGCGAAAAGAGCGACGGCTCGGCCGAAATCCTGCAGGACGAAGCCGTCAACAAGCGCATCACCGAT
>DATNMT010000276.1:0-2113 GCA_035602495.1 Bradyrhizobium sp. | reverse complement strand
TTCGGTGCCGGCGATCATCAGCGGACCGCTATGAGTCCCGGTATGGTCGCCACCGTCATGCGTGGGCTGCAATCGCCGCGCGACCAACGGCGCCAGCCGCTCGCCCAGGCCGATTTTCTCGTACAACTCGGCAGCGTCCTTCAAGTTCAGCTCTTTGACCACCGCGTCGATTTCGGCCGGCGGGATCTTCTTGAGGTTGAGCGAGAATTCCTCGAGCGCCAGCTCCAGCAAGCGCCGGCCGAGTTCCAGAGCCTCGCCGCGCTTGAGATTTTTGAGGTATGTCCTGATCGCGGCACGTGCCTTCGCCGTGACCAGGAAGCTCGACCACGAAGGGTTCGGCGTGGCGCCCTTCGCGGTGATGATCTCCACGGTCTGTCCGTTGCGAAGCGGGGTGCGCAGCGGGACCAGGCGCCGGTCGACCTTGGCGGCGACGCAGCGATTGCCGACATCCGTGTGGATGGCGTAGGCAAAATCCACCGCGGTCGCGCCGCTCGGCAGCCTCAGTATCTTTCCCTTGGGGGTGAACACGTACACTTTGTCGGGAAACAGGTCGACTTTGACGCTCTCGAGGAATTCTTCGGAGCTGCCGCCTTCTTGAATCTGCACCAGGCTCGCCAGCCATTCGCGCGCGCGATCGTGTTCGATGCCGCCGAAGCCATCGCCGCCGGATTTGTATTTCCAATGCGCGGCGATTCCGGACTCCGCAACGCGATGCATTTGTTCGGAGCGGATCTGCACTTCGATGGGTACGCCGTTGGGTCCGAACAGGGTGGTGTGCAACGACTGGTAGCCGTTGACCCGCGGTATGGCGATGTAGTCCTTGAAGCGGCCCGGCATGGGCTTGTGGACGCCGTGCACCAATCCCAAGGTGCGGTAGCAGGTGTCGGCGCTGTCGACGATGATTCGAAAGCCGTACACGTCGACCATTTCATTGAGGGAAATCTTCTTGTTCTGCATCTTCTTGTAGATGCTGTACAGATGCTTTTCGCGGCCCTCCACCTCGCCGGCAATCCCGGCCTTCTTCAGCGTGGCCTTGAACGTCTCGGCGATCTTGCCGATGAATTCCTTTTGATTGCCCCGCGCCCGCTTCAATTCACGCTCGAGAACCCGGTAGCGGTACGGATACAAGGACCGAAACCCCAAGTCCTCGAGCTCGAGCTTGACCGCGTACAAGCCGAGCCGCTCGGCGATCGGCGCATAGATCTCCAGGGTCTCCCGGGCGCTGCGGCGCCGCTTGATCGGCGGCATCACTCCCAAGGTGCGCATGTTGTGCATGCGGTCGGCAAGTTTGACCATGATGACGCGGATATCGCGCACCATCGCCAGCAACATCTTGCGGAAGCTCTCGGCCTGAGCCTCCTGACGGTTCTTGAATTGAATCTGATCCAGCTTGCTGACGCCGTCGACCAGTTCGGCGACGACCTGTCCGAAGATCGAGGCTATTTCGGCCTTGGCGGTCGGTGTGTCTTCGATGACATCGTGCAAAATTGCCGCGACCAGCGTGTCGGCGTCCAGGCGCAGATCTGCCAGGATATCGGCCACCGCGACCGGGTGGGTGATGTACGGTTCGCCCGAAACGCGCTTCTGGCCGCGGTGCTTTTCCGCGCCGAACTCATAAGCCTCCCGCACGCGCTCGACTTGAGGCGGCGGCAAATACGCTTCGAGCTTGTCCAAGAGCTGGCTGATCCCGGTGGACCGTCTTCCACCGGGCAGGAAACCGAGTATGGAAGACGCATAGTCCATCGTCGCTCTTGGGAAGGCCGGTCTTAGCTAGTCCCCAAGGCCGAGTTGCGGCGCACGAAAATCCGACGGCATGTCCAGCTCGCTCACCGGCTGCGGAACCGGCTCTTCGGGCTCTTCCAACATTTCGAGCGTGATATTTCCGGCGGCAATCTCGCGCAGCGCCACCACAGTCGGTTTGTCATTTTCCCATTCCACGGTGGCTTCGGCACCGTTAGCCAGGCGGCGGGCCCGCTTCGCGGCCAACAACACCAAGTTGAATAGATTGGGTTCGTTCTGCAGGCAGTCTTCGACTGTGATACGCGCCATACTCAAGGTTCCATTGAAGGGATCGTCAGAATAGCAGAAAACCCCCGGGTTCGGCCAATTGTGC
>DATNMT010000272.1:0-3253 GCA_035602495.1 Bradyrhizobium sp. | reverse complement strand
CGAGGGCGTACGGAACGCCGGGTGCCCGCTGCACCCGCGGCCTCGTGTGCGAAGTGAAAAAGCACACGAGCATGTTCACCACAGATGCCGCGGACATGCCAAAATCGAGGCAAATGACCCGACTCGGACATGGGACATTAGGAACTGTTCGAGGTCACCCTCGAAGAAAGGTGATCCCGCTCGTGCCGCGCGCGGCGCCCGGCTCAGCGTGGCCAGGCGCCCGGGACGCTTCACGCATTGCCGTAGTTCACCTCGTGCGCAATGTCCTTATTGGTTTGGTCGGGGAGCAGCAACGCCGCGCAGATGCTGATCGCCGCGCAGACACAGACGTAGAGGCCGATCGGGAACGCGGAATGATATGTCGAGAACAGCCAGGTCGAGACGAACGGCGCTGGTCCGCCTGCAATGATCGAGGCGAGCTGATAGCCGATAGAGGCACCGCTGTAGCGCAGCCGCGGCGTGAACGCCTCCGCGATCAGCGCAGCTTCCGGGCCGTACATTATCATCACCGGAATGAACGAGAGCGCCACGGCCAGGAAAATGAGCTCCGGCACCTTGGTGTCGAGCATCGCAAAATAGACGAAAGTGAACGCGGCAACGAGCACGCAGCCGCCGATGTAGACCTTCCTGCGGCCGATGCGATCCGACAGGGCGCCGGCAAGCGGGGCCGTGATGAAGCCGAGAAAGGTCATGGCGACCAGTCCCGTGAGCAGCAGATTGCGGGAGGCCCCCACCACCAGCGTGCCGTAGGTGAGCACGAAGGCGTTGAAAATGTATCCGGGGGTCTGCTCGGCCATCCGCAACAGCGCGGACAGGATGACCTCGCGCGGCTGACGCTTGAGCACTTCGATAATCGGAGCGCGCTCGACCTTGTTTTCGGCAAGGATGCGCCGGAACACCGGGGTCTCAAGGATGCCGAGGCGGATCCACAGCCCGATGGCCACCATGACAATGCTCATGAGGAACGGGATACGCCAGCCCCAGTTCAGAAACTGATCGCCCGAGTACCAGCTGAAGAACAGCACCGCGACATTGGCCAGGAACAGTCCGGCCGGCGCGCCGAATTGGGGCCATGAGGTGATGAAGCCGCGGTTCTTGTTGGTCCGCGCCCACTCCATCGCCAGCAGCACCGAGCCGCCCCATTCGCCGCCGACGCCGATGCCCTGGATCAGGCGCAGGAAGGTGAGGATGACCGCACCCCAGATGCCGATGGAGTCGTAGCCCGGCACCAGCCCAACCGCGGCGGTCGCGATCCCGGTCATCAGCAGGGTGACGATGAGGGTCGCCTTGCGGCCAATGCGGTCGCCGTAGTGGCCGAAGATCACGGCTCCGATCGGCCGCGCGACGAAGCCGATGAAGTACACGCCGAACGCCTGCAGCGTGCCGATCCATGGGTCGGAGCCAGGGAAGTAGACCTTGTTGAAGACCAGCCCGGTCACCGTGCTGTAGATGAGGAAGTCGTACCATTCGATGGTAGTCCCGACAGTGCTCGCGATCACGGCGCGGCGCAGGGCCGACTGATGCTCGACGTCCGACATCGGACCAAGGGTGATGGTCGTCGCAGTCATGGCAGTGCCTCCTCGTTATTGTTCGATGACGTTTCCTCGTGCTTTCTTGCTGCTTGTTGAGTTGTGCGGGCATTCCCCGATCAGCGGGATGCGGCAGAATGATGAACCAATTCGGCGCTTTGGGCTAGACCTTTGATTAGCAACTTGCGGCGTGAGTCCGGATGTGGCACGAAACGGACCAGTCGGGCCGGTCTTGCGTGTTCGTTGATCGGGTTAGACCGGAAGTGAACGGCCGACGGCCACATCGGCGCTTTTGACCGACCCATCTCGGACATTGGGCCTAGTCGAACATCGGCCCTTTTTTCTGCTAAATGGGCATTCGATTTCCCGGGCCGAGGTGCGTCTTGAGCGATGAGCGCGTGGAACGGAGACTGGCGGCTATTCTTGCGGCGGACGTCGCGGGATATAGTCGGCTGATGGGCGCTAACGAAGAAGCTACGCTAGCCCAGCTAAAGTCGGTTAGAAGAGCGCTTGTTGACCCCACAATCGCCGCGCATCGTGGTCGCATCGTCAAGACTACGGGCGACGGAATGTTGGTCGAGTTTGCCAGTGCGGTCGATGCGGCGCGCTGCGCGGTTGAAGTCCAACGCGGCATGGCTGTGCACGGCGCGGATGTGGCGCAGAACCTCAGGATCGAATTCCGCATCGGCATTCATGTCGGCGACATCATTTTCGACGACAACGACATCTTCGGCGATGGCGTTAACATCGCGGCTCGACTTGAAGGGATCGCGGAACCCGGAGGCGTTTGCATCTCCGACGACGCGCATCGACAAATTCGCGGCAAGGTCGATATCGTTTTTGATGATATGGGACCGCAGGCCTTGAAGAACATTACTGAGCCGATGTGCGCGTGGCGTTGTCAAATTAATGCGAACGCATCTTCGGCGGCGCCGACAAAATCGTGCGTCGAAACCGCCGAGCCTCTCGCGATTACCGACAAGCCCTCCATTGCCGTGCTGCCTTTCATCTGTTTTTCCGAGGAGCGCGAGTTCAAATTTCTGACGGAGGCAATGACTGAAGATTTGATCACGATGTTGGCACGGATTCCCGGCTTCATCGTAATCGCCCGGCAATCCTCCTTTGCTTATCAGGGCCGTTCGGTCGATAGCCGCCAGGTCGGGCGCGAGCTTGGGGTCCGCTATATCATCGAGGGCAGTTTGAGGCTCGTCGGCCAGCAGCTTCGCGTCGGCACCCAGCTGATCGACGCGACGACCGGGGCACAGCTCTGGGCGGACCGATTTGACGGTCAAACCAAAGATGTCCTCGAACTGCAGGATCAAATCGTGCGCGCGATCGCCGGCCGGATCGAACCGGAACTCGTTCGTGCCGAAATTGCCTTGATCCGGCGTCGGCGCGACGCCAACCCGAACGCCTGGTCATGCTTCCGTCAGGGAGCCGGTGTGATCAACCTCAAAGGTTGGAGCGAAGAAACGCTGACGCAGGCTACCGCGCTGTTGCGGCAAGCCACGACTCTGGATCCTGACTTTGCCCTCGCGCGCGCCCAGCTTGCACTCTTTTTGTCGTTGGGCGCGCGGCTTGGCCTCGTCGCAGACGGCGCAGCGGCCGTGACGGAAGCGCGCACGGAAGCCGAACGTGCGGTGACGATCGACCACGATGCTTCCGAGGTCCTGGGCTATGCCGGCTGTGCCTTGGCGGAGCTCGGCGATGTGCAAAGAGGCACC
>DATNMT010000166.1:0-3187 GCA_035602495.1 Bradyrhizobium sp. | reverse complement strand
TGGGTCGACCGAGGCAAGCCCTCGACAAAAGTCTCGCCGCCGTAGCGCTCGGCAAGCTCCGCCGCAATGAGTAGATGGCAGGGAGCCCGGAATCCATATTCAAAGGGCCTGCGTCGCACGGCCTGGACCGTTTCCACATGCACGCCCGGCAATGCCGCGGAGTGGCGGCTGATAATCTCAGACGGCGAGAAATCGACACTCGAGCGAGCTTCAACACCTGACTGCAACGGCGCCGGTGCGCGATGTTCGGAGATCGGAGCTGCGGGAGGCGACAGAGAAGTGGATTGATTCGAAGTGCAGTGATTCAATGTCGCTTGAGCGGAATTGGCCATTGTTCGATCTCGCTCGCTGCCCCGTCTTGTGCCCGCTGCATGCGAGGTAGGGCGTTAGCATAACCGATCAAGACGCCGAGCCCGCCACTCTCACGCCGAGTTGAAATTCGAGCGTCACGATGATTTGAGCGTCCGCGCGGCCGATAAGCGCTCACGGCGTCATCGTCACGCACCAGGGCCTGAAGAATTTTACGCAAAGCCGGTGCAATGACAGCAAGCCGGCCAAAGTCATGTTCAAGGCCGGTCCCTACCTGCGGTACCGGCGGGGACTATCCGCGCGCGACGGTCGCGACCGCTGCTCCTGACCATCAACACAAAACCTGGCGCGTCGAAACGAAGCAAGCAGCGACACTCAAAGGAGATTGCAGATGGCTTCCAATTCCAACCGCGGCGTTGTCTATCTCAAGCCCGGCAGCGTCGAAGTTCAGAAGATCGACTTTCCGACCTTCCGCAACCCCGCTGGAAAGACCATCGATCACGGCGTCATCCTCAAGGTCGTGACGACGAACATCTGTGGCTCCGACCAGCACATGGTCCGGGGCCGCACGACGGCGCCGGCCGGCATGGTGCTTGGCCACGAGATCACCGGCGAGGTCATCGAGAAAGGCCGTGACGTCGAGTATCTCGAGATCGGCGACCTCGTATCGGTCCCTTTCAACGTCGCATGCGGCCGCTGCCGGACCTGTCGCGAGGGCGACACCGGCGTCTGCCTTCACGTCAACTCCGACCGCGCCGGCGGCGCTTATGGATATGTCGATATGGGAGGATGGATCGGCGGGCAGGCCGACTACGTGATGGTGCCCTATGCCGATTTCAACCTGCTTAAATTTCCGGACAAGGCGCGCGCGCTGGAAAAGATCCGTGATCTGACCTGCCTTTCCGATATTCTGCCGACCGGATTCCACGGCGCCGTCACCGCCAAGGTCGGCGTCGGATCGACGGTCTACGTCGCCGGCGCAGGGCCGGTGGGCCTCGCGGCCGCGGCGTCGGCGCGCATCCTTGGCGCGGCGGCCGTGCTGATCGGCGACATGAACAAGGAGCGGCTCGCCCACGCTAGGAAGGTCGGCTTCGAGCCGATCGACCTCACGCGGCACGATCGCCTCGGTGAACTCGTGGCCGACGTCCTCGGCACCCCGGAAGTCGACTGCGCGATCGACTGCGTCGGCTTCGAAGCAAAGGTGCAAGGCGCCGATGGCAAGGCCGTCGAAGCGCCTGCCGTCGTGCTGAACAGCCTGATGGAAATCACCCGGGCAGCCGGCGCGATCGGCATTCCCGGCCTGTATGTAACCGAGGATCCCGGCGCGAAGGAGCAAGCCGCCAAAACCGGCAATCTCAGCCTGCGTCTTGGTCTCGGCTGGGCAAAGTCCCACACCTTCCACACCGGCCAGACGCCAGTGCTGAAATACAACCGGCAGCTGATGCAGGCGATCCTCTGGGACCGGCTGCCGATCGCCGAAATCGTCAATGTCAAGGTGATCAGCCTCGAGCAGGCGCCGGAAGGCTACAAGTCCTTCGACGCCGGCGTCGCAAATAAATACGTCATCGATCCACACGGACAACTCCCCAGGGCGGCGTAAGACCCGAGATCACGACTGCGCAGCTCTCCGAATTGAAATGGCGCCACTGCCCTCCGGCAGCGGCGCCATTTCCGTCTCAATCTCACCGTCGAGCGTCGGTTCGGAGAGCGTTCATTCGGCGGGTGACTGCGCGGCGCTGCCAGGCCGACCTGTCGCCATCCCCTGCTGGGCGAGCCGGGCGAGGCCGGTGTGCAGAAGGGCAGCGATGATGGCGCCGACGATCGGGGCGGTCAGGTACAACCAGGCATCATTGAAATTGCCGGTCGCGACCATCGGGCCGAGTGCCCGCGCCGGATTGAACGGAGCGCCGGTGAGAGCCCCGCCCATGATGATGTTGAACGTCAGCGTCATTCCGATCGCCAACGGCGCGAGGTTGCCGGCGCGGCCCGCGACCGCGGTGGCAAGGACGACCGTAACCAGGAAAAAAGCGAGCACGGCCTCGATCATGAAGCCGGCCTCCGGCGTGACCGTCAGCGAGGTGGCGCCCAAAACCAGGTTGTGAGCGAGTGCAGGCATGCCGAGGCCCGTCGCGGCGCCACCGAGAGCGATCCGCAGCAACAGCGCACCGGCGACGCCGCCAAGGAGCTGGCTGACGATGTAGCCGACCGCCTCGCCAACGCCCATCGCGCCGGCGGCGAGCACGCCGATGGTGACGGCGGGGTTCATGTGCCCGCCCGATATGGGGCCGTAAGCGAAGGCGAAGGCCATGATGGCCAGGCCATGGGCAAGGGCAACCGCCGTGATGCCGTTGAGGCCGGCACCGCCGCCGACCACGGCGGCTGCGCCGGCGCCGATGAATACGAACGAGAAGGTACCGATGAACTCCGCAAGGAGCTTGGGTGCGATCCGATTGGACATGTTTGTCTCCAGAGATGAGATTGGCCGTCTGGCGCAATCAGGTTTGCGCCAGGGGACAATGCGTTGGTTTGAGGGCGCGAACGGCACGCGAGCGCGCCGACGGCCGGAAAAGTGAACGGGGCTACTCGGCGGCGGCGACTGTCTGCGGGCTAAACTTGATTCCCATCGCCTTCGCGACGCCGGCGCCGTATGCGGGATCCGCCCTGTAGCAATGGACGATCTGCCGGGTCACGATCTCGACCGGCACGCCTTCCATCGCTGCCTTGTAGTTCTGGAACAGCTGCTCCTTCTGGTCGGCCGTCATCCGTCGGAACAAGTCGCCGGGCTGACGATAGTCGTCGTTGCCGTCGCGGTGATTGTAGCGGTCGGCATCGCCCGAGATTTTCAGCGGCGGCTCGCGGAAGCGCTCGTCCTGCACGG
>DATNMT010000254.1:0-3175 GCA_035602495.1 Bradyrhizobium sp. | reverse complement strand
CTCGGCGTAATTGCGCCCGCCGACCATGGCGCGCACCGCGCCGTCGGGCGTCATCGCCACCAGCGCGCCCTGGCTGACATTGAATTTCACGCTCTTGGCCGCGAGCTCGTCGATCACCGCGGCCTCGGCGACCGCCTGCAGTTTCGGATCGATGGTGGTTTCGGCCACGATATTCTGGTCGATCTGGCCGATGAGATCGTCGAGCACTTCGCCGATCCAGTCCGCCACGTAATTGATGGTGCCGGCGCCGGCGGCCTTCACATTGTAGGAGGGATGGCCGATCGAAGCCTGCGCCTGCGCTTCGGTGATCAGCTTGGCGTCCGCCATGGCGGCGAGCACGGTTTGGGCGCGCTTCTCCGCGCCTTCCGGATTGCGGTTCGGCGCCAGCCGCGACGGCGATTTGACGAGGCCCGCGAGCATCGCGGCTTCCGCCAGCGTGACGTTCCTGGCCGACTTGCCGAAATAGCGCTGGGCGGCGGCCTCGACGCCATAGGCGCCGGAACCGAAATAAACCCGGTTGAGATAGAGTTCGAGAATTTCCGATTTGCTATGCTTGCGTTCCAGCCAGAGCGCCAGTTCGACCTCCTGCAATTTCCGTTGCAGCGTGCGTTCCTGGGTCAGGAACAGGTTCTTGGCGAGCTGCTGGGTCAGCGTCGAGCCGCCCTGCGAGACCCCGTGATGCAGCACGTTGGTGACCGCCGCGCGCAGGATGCCGAGCGGGTCGACGCCGTGGTGCGAATAGAAGCGGCGGTCCTCGATGGCGATGAAGGCGTTCGGCAGGTAGGGCGGCAGCTCCTTCAGCGCGACGTTGGCGCCTGCCATTTCGCCGCGCGTCGCCAGCACGCTGCCGTCGGCGCCGACGATCTGGATCGATGGCGGCCGCTTCGGGATTTCGAGCGCCTGGATCGGCGGCAGATGCGCCCCCGCCCAGACCACGGCGCCGACGAGTGCGATTGCCGCCCACAGTCCGAGCACCGCGCCCCAATAGAACAATCGTGCGATACCGCCGCGCGCGCGCGCCTTCGACCGGCGTTTGCCGCCGGCCCTGCTCACGCGCGGCTTTCGCTCGCGAGGAACATCGTCCTCGTCGGGATCGGGTGCTTTCCGTTTCGCAGTCTTTTTCGTCGGTTTGTCGTCATCGGCGCTCGTCACGCGGTCCTGCGGGCTCAGGCGCAGTTCGGAAAGCGCTGCGGCGAGCCCGAATTGCGGCTCCCGGCGTTCGCCGCTCTTTTTCCGTCCCCACGCCATCGCCAACGCCCACGCCGCCCAATGCGCGACAGTAGCGAACGCGGTTTAAAGCCGTCTTAAGCGATGGTTAATCGGGGCGCGGAGGGGGGCCGGTAAGTACTTCAAAGGTAAGGGTTTCAGAGAGGCTTAACCCTACCGGCGGGGCTTTTTCCACGCGATGAAAACAATTCTGCCGGCGCGGGGTCGGCCCGCGCCGGCAGGTGTCTTGAGCTGTGATCCGCGTTCTATCAGCCGGCCGGACCAAGATCCTCGAGGATCGGGCCGAACAGTTCCCAGCGCTCGCCGTTGAACTTCATCATCTGCAACTGCTTGTTGACGCGATAGTCGGTCGGCGAAGTGTTGACGGCGATGCCCGGCAGCAACAGGTCGAGTTGAACGTTCTTCAGGGAGGTGGCCTGCTTCATGATGTTCTCGCGGGTCAGGTCGTCGCCGCACTGCTTGAGCACATGGATCAGCAGTTGCGTGGTCATGTAGCCGTAGCTGTTGAAGCTCGAATCCTTGTCGCCGTCCGGATAATACTTCGCCATGAATTCGAAATACTTCTTCATGCTGGCGTCGTCTTTCCAGGTCGGATCGAGCGGATCCTTGCCGTAGTTGACGCTGATCACGCCCTTGGAGGCTTCAAGCCCCGCCGGCTTCATCACGGCGCCGACCGAGGTGGCGTTGATGTCGAGGATATGCACCGGATGCCAGCCGAGTTCGGCGATCTTCTTGATCGCCTGCGCCGCCTGCTTCGGCGTCGAGGCGCTGAAGAACAGGTCGGTGCCGGCGTCCTTGATCTTGAGGATCTGCGAATCGATGGTGGGATCGGAGACTTCGTAGGAGGCTTCCGCCACCACCATGGTCGCGGCCTTGTCGCCGAGGCCTGCCTTGATGCCGTTCAGATAATCCTTACCCAGATCGTCGTTCTGGTAGAGGATGCCGACCTTGGCATTGGGATAGTTCTTGATGATGTACTGGCCGTAGATGCGGCCTTCGACAAAATAGTTGGGATTGAAGCCCATCGTCCACGGAAAATTCTTCGGATCGGTGAACTTCGACGCGCCGGTCGCTGCGAACAGCTGCGGCACCTTCTTCGAATTGAGGTACTTCTGGACCGCGGCGTTCGACGGCGTGCCGAGGATCTGGAAGGTGAGCAGCACTTCGTCGCTCTCGACCAGCTTGCGCACCTGCTCGACTGCTTTCGGCGGGCTGTAGGCGTCGTCATACTGGATCAGATTGATCTTGCGGCCGTTCACGCCGCCCTGGTCGTTGATCATCTTGATATAGGCGGCCTGGGTCTTGCCGATGGTGGCGTAGGCGGAGGCCGGGCCGCTGAACGGATTGGTCTGGCCGATCTTGATTTCGGTATCGGTCGCACCGGTGTCGTATTTCTTCTGCGCGTAGGCCGATGACGCCGACAGCGCGATGGCCAGCGCGGTCCCGGTGACCAGATGTAAAATGCCGTTCCTCATATGCTTGCGTTCCTCGATGTTCGTGATTTTGCCGATGGTCTGGTCCGCAGGTCTCGGTTCAGACCCGGGCGAACGCCACCGATCCCGCGATACTGGAGGAACGGATGCCGCAATGCAAGATAAGGTGAGGCCGAAAGGTGAACGAAGTTAAGCCAGCCAGAGCAGAATTAATACAAGGGCGGCCGGTGCCGACCAGCGCCACCAGAATATTGGCGATCCAGCTCATGTGGCGTTCCCCCGCGCCGCCCGCGCCGGCGGCGCCTATGCGGGGTGAGACTTTCATCGCAGGCGCGGCGAGGCAATCCAGAATTATGATGCGTCGTCACGCCGCGGGCTGCGAAACGCTCTCCTCGTTGGCGAGCAGATGCAAGAGCGCGCTGCGGATCGCGGCCTGCCGGGTCGGCGCGTTGATCTGCGCGCCCAAAAGATCAGTGACGTAGAACACGTCGCGGGCGCGTTCGCCGAAGGTCGCG
>DATNMT010000246.1:0-9699 GCA_035602495.1 Bradyrhizobium sp. | reverse complement strand
CGGAGAGGTTTTTTCAACGCACGCACGGAGGATTGCAGAGGCATGTCGCTACCAGGCGGGACCGCATTTTAGGCGGGAGTGTCAGAAAATGGTCATAAAGACGTATAGGTCGCAGGCGATACGGTCAAGCCGGACGCCCGTCAGGAGTTGGCGCGGGTACCAAAGAAGTCCTTGACCTTGGTAAAGAAACCCGCCGCTTCGGGTTGCGTTGCACCGGACGACAATTTTTCGAACTCGGCCAGCAGCTCCTGCTGCTTCTTGGTCAGATTCTGCGGCGTTTCGACCACCACCTGGACATACATGTCGCCGGTCTGGCGCGAGCGCAGCACCGGCATGCCTTTTGATGCAATGCGGAAGCGCCGGCCGGACTGGGTCCCGGAGGGAATTTTCACCTTGGTTTTTCCCTTGTCGATGGTCGGCACCTCGAATTCGCCGCCGAGTGCTGCCGTCACCATCGAGATCGGGACCCGGCAGTGCAGGTCGGCGCCGTCGCGCTGGAAGAACTCGTGGGTGGCCAGCGACAGGAATATGTAGAGATCGCCCGGCGGCCCGCCGCGGACGCCGGCCTCGCCTTCGCCGGCGAGCCGGATTCGGGTGCCGTCTTCCACCCCTTGCGGAATGTTGACCGACAGGGTCCGCTCCCGCGTCACCCTTCCCGAGCCGACGCAGGACGGGCAGGGGTCCTCGATCATCTGGCCGCGGCCCTGGCAGCCCGGGCAGGTTCGTTCCAGCGTGAAGAAGCCCTGCGCCTGCCGCACCCGCCCGGCGCCGCCGCAGGTCGCGCAGGTCTTCGGCTTGGTGCCGGACTTGGCGCCGGTGCCCGAACAGGATTCGCAGGTGACCGAGACCGGAATTTCGATCTGGGCGGTTTTGCCGACGAAGGCTTCCTCCAGCGTGATTTCCATGTTGTAGCGCAGGTCCTGGCCGCGCTCGCGCCCGCCGCCGCGGCCGCGTTGTCCGGCCATGCCGAACAGATCCTCGAAAATATCGGAAAATGACGAGGCAAAGCCGGCGCCGAAGCCGGGACCGCCGCCGCCCATGCCCTGCTCGAACGCGGCGTGGCCGAAGCGGTCATAGGCGGCGCGCTTGTCGCCGTCTTTCAGAATCTCGTAGGCCTCGTTGATTTCCTTGAAACGCACTTCGCTGGTGGCGTCGCCCGGATTCTTGTCCGGGTGCCATTTCATCGCCAGCTTGCGGAACGCCGCCTTGAGCTTGGACTCGTCCGCGTTCCGCTCGACTTCAAGGGTTTCGTAGTAGCAGCGCTTGGTGGTGGACATCCGTCAAACCCGCCCGATATTCGTCCTCATTCCCTTTGGGAATGCGCGTGAGAGAATGCAGCCTCCGGCTTAAAGAAAAATGACCCCCACTCTTGGAGACGCGGGCTAAGCGTGCTCTTCAGAATGAGGGTCATGGTTTCAGCCGATCAAGCAGATTTCTTGTTGTTCTTGTCGTCGTCGACCTCGGTAAATTCCGCGTCGACCACGTCATCCTTTGCGGCATCCTTGGCCGCGTCGCTTTCGGCCTGTTGCTTGTACATCGCCTCGCCGAGTTTCATCGAAACCTGCGCCAGCGTATTGGTCTTGGCCTTGATCGCCTCGGCATCGTCGCCCTTCAGCGCTTCCTTCAGATCGCTGACGGCGTCCTCGATGGCGCGGCGCTCGGTTTCGGCGACCTTGGAGCCATGTTCGGCCAGCGCCTTCTCGGTGGAATGCACCAGCGCGTCGGCATGGTTCTTGGCGTCGACCGCCTCGCGGCGCTTCTTGTCCTCGGCGGCGTTGGCCTCGGCGTCCTTGACCATCTTCTGGATGTCGGCTTCCGACAGACCGCCGGAGGCCTGAATCCGGATCTGCTGTTCCTTGCCGGTCGCCTTGTCCTTGGCCGAGACGTTGACGATGCCGTTGGCGTCGATATCGAAGGTGACTTCGATCTGCGGCATGCCGCGCGGCGACGGCGGAATGCCCATCAGGTCGAACTGGCCGAGCACCTTGTTGTCGGCCGCCATTTCGCGCTCGCCCTGGAACACGCGGATGGTGACGGCGTTCTGGTTGTCCTCGGCGGTGGAGAACACCTGGCTCTTCTTGGTCGGGATCGTGGTGTTGCGATCGATGATGCGGGTGAACACTCCACCCAGCGTCTCGATGCCGAGCGACAGCGGCGTCACGTCGAGCAGAAGCACGTCCTTGACGTCGCCCTGCAGTACGCCGGCCTGGATCGCCGCACCGATGGCGACGACTTCGTCCGGGTTGACGCCCTTGTGCGGCTCCTTGCCGAACAATTGCTTCACCACTTCCTGGACCTTCGGCATGCGGGTCATGCCGCCGACCAGCACCACTTCGCCGATTTCGCCGGCGGTCAACCCTGCGTCCTTCAACGCCTTGCGGCACGGCTCGATGGTCTTCTGGATGAGATCATCGACCAGCGCCTCGAATTTGGCGCGCGTCAGCTTCATCGTCAGATGCTTCGGCCCGGTCTGATCGGCGGTGATGAACGGCAGGTTGATTTCGGTCTGCGTGGTCGAGGACAACTCGATCTTGGCTTTTTCCGCGGCCTCTTTCAGGCGCTGCAGCGCAAGCTTGTCGTTGCGCAGGTTGATGCCCTGCTCCTTCTGGAATTCATCGGCCAGATAACTGACGAGCCGCATGTCGAAGTCTTCGCCGCCGAGGAAGGTGTCGCCGTTGGTCGACTTCACCTCGAACACGCCGTCGCCGATTTCCAGAATGGAGATATCAAAGGTGCCGCCGCCGAGGTCGTACACCGCGATGGTGCCGGACTTGGTCTTGTCGAGGCCGTAGGCCAGCGCTGCCGCGGTCGGCTCGTTGATGATGCGCAGCACTTCCAGGCCGGCGATCTTGCCGGCGTCCTTGGTGGCCTGGCGTTGCGCGTCGTTGAAATAGGCGGGGACAGTGATGACGGCCTGTTCGACCTTCTGGCCGAGATGGGCCTCGGCGGTCTCTTTCATCTTCTGCAGGATGAAGGCGGAGATCTGCGAGGGCGAGTAGGTCTTGCCGTCGGCTTCGACCCAGGCATCGCCATTGGATGCCTTGACGATCTTGTAGGGGACAAGCTTCTTGTCCTTCTCCACCATCGGGTCGTCATAGCGGCGGCCGACCAGGCGCTTCACCGCGAAGAAGGTGCGCTCGGGATTGGTCACCGCCTGGCGCTTGGCGGGCTGGCCGACCAGGCGCTCGCCATCGTCGCTAAAGGCGACGATCGACGGGGTCGTCCGCATGCCCTCGGCGTTCTCGATGACTTTCGCTGTCTTGCCATCCATTACGGCGACGCACGAATTCGTGGTGCCGAGATCGATCCCAATGACCTTTCCCATGGTCCTCATATCCTTCTTTTTGCGGCAGGTTGGCTGGGCCCTGACGGCGCACCAATCCCAAACCCCCAACGATCAAATACTCGCGATATTGCGACGGTGAGCCTCATATAGGAGAGGGGGCAGGCCCCGCAAGGACCGGGGCGCAACCTTAGCCCCTGAATTCGCTCAGACTTGGAAGATAGTGTCGGCTTCGGGCCCGGACCGCCCCCGCGGCAAGTCGCCACGAAATCCGGCTCGATCAAGACCGGACCAGGCCGAAAGCATTAGCCGCCCCTGCGGTGTGGCGGTGTCGGTACCCGCAAAGCCCAAGACCATCATGGCGCGCCTGACCCGGAGAGCGGCCGGCGCGATGTGTGGCGGATGCGCTGAACGATAACCTCGTCGTCGGTGACGCGGTAAAAGATCAGATAGGGATACGGGCTGACGGAGAGACGCCGCACGCCTGGAAGGTCGGTCGCTTGCCCAGCGTAAGGGTGCTCCGCCAGCAAGTGGAAAAGGGCCTGAATCCGTTCGCGCATACGGTTCGCGCCCTGGGGCGATTCCGCCTCGATCTAGTCCAGCGCCCTCTCGATCTGCGTCGCCGCGCGCTTCGTGACGCGCAACCTCACACGTCGCGCTTCGCCAGCATCGAGCTGATCTGCTCGTCCGTGGCGAACTCGCCCCGTGCGATCTCCGCATCTGCCTCAGCGAGGTCGGCGCGTTCCTCGGCCGTCAACTGAATGACGGGTTGCTCCTCACCAGCCACCTGTAGAAGCAGGCGCGCAAGCTCGTCCTGAACCTCAGGGGGGAGGGCGCGCACGCTGTCAACCGCATGTTCAAGCAGTTTGGTCATTGTTGAAAGATAGGCCTTTCCCCACTAGCGCGGAAGGATTTTGAGGGACATTCATACACGTCTATTTTATGCTGAAAAGCCGTTTGCGATCAATGGGCTGGGGCTAACGCGCTTTCATCGCGTTAGCTACTGATGCGAGACCCGGCCTGTTGCCGAGACCTCAAACCGGCTAAAAGCGGGGACACTAAACGTGACCCCGGTTAAGGGGGCCGCGACCGGCCGACCATTGAACGGCCTCAATGCAAACCCAGTAGAATTTTCATGAAACCCGTTCGAATCTTCTCCGCGGTTGCCGCGATCCTCACCGCCGTTTGGCTTGCCATTTGCCTGCCCCTGTCACCGGCCTTGGCCGCCGACCCGGTGTTTCCGCCGGGCATGCGGGTCGGTCTGACGCCGCTGGTCGGCCTCTCCCGCGCCAAATCATTTGTCGGCTTCGAGACCGAGGACGGGGGGGTCAAGGTGTTGGTGACGGAGCTGCCGGCCGAGGCCTATGGCGAAGTGGCGAGCGCCTTCAAGGCCAATCCGACTGGCTCCGGCGGCGTCAAGCCGGAGAGCATCGAGACATCCGCGGGGCTTGCATATTACACCGCCGAGAGCGCCAAGGACGGCGCAACCAATGTGCGGCGCTATTCGATGATCCTGCCGGGCGGCACCTTCTCCGGCTATGTCGCCGTGCAGGTGCCCGAGAATGCCAGCAAGATCTACAGCGACGACGCCGTGCGGCAGATGTTTGCGTCCGCCGTGCTGCGCAAGGAAGTTCCGGTCGACGAGCAGCTCGGGCTGATGCCGTTCAAGATCAGCGAGCTCTCTGATTTCAAGAATGTCCGCACGCTGGCGCCGGGTGGCGCCATCATCCTCGCCGACGGCGACGAGACCACCGGCTTCGAGGCCCAACCCTTCATGGTGATCGGCTTGATCGGATCGACGCCGACACAGCCCGACGATCGCGGCCGGTTCGCGCAACAGGCCGCCACCACGATCCCGGGCGTCCGCGACGCGCGGATCACGATGTCGGAGCCGGTCCGCATCGAGGGCGTTCCCGGCTATGAAACCCGCATCGACGCCACCAGCGGCAAGGACAATACTTCCGTCACGGTCGTGCAATGGCTGCGGTTCGGCAATCAGACCACGCTGCGCATCATCGGCAGCTCCCCGCGCGATGTCTGGCCGAAAGCATTCACGCGATTCCGCGCCGTGCGCGACGGCATTCAGCCGCGCGGCTAGGCTTTCGGGATCGCAGATCGCCGCCCGATATTTGCGCCTCTCGCCGGCGCTGATCCTGCTTTACGCTCTCCCGGCGACCTGATTTGCTGGCGCAGGTCTTTTTTCCAGGGAGATGCACCATGTTGGATCGAAGGCAGATTCTCACCGGTCTCGGCGCAGCGGCGATCGCGACCGGCCTTTCAAGCAGGCTTTGGGCGGCGCCTTCCATCAAGCCCGACGAGGCCTCGGCGCTTCTGGTGATCGACGTGCAAAACTGCTTCCTGCCCGGCGGCAGCCTTGCCGTCAAAGAGGGCGAGCAGGTCGTCCCCGTGATCAATCGCATCGCCAAGGCCTTCGTCAATGTGGTGATGACGCAGGATTGGCACACTCCCGGCCATATCTCGTTTGCGTCCGTCCATGCCGGCAAGAAGCCGTTCGAGACGATCGATCTGCCTTATGGCAAGCAGGTGCTGTGGCCCGATCACTGCGTGCAGGGAACCGACGGCGCCTCGCTTTCGAAGGACCTCTCGATTCCGCAAGCCGAGTTGATCATCCGCAAGGGCTTCCACAAGGACGTCGACAGCTATTCTGCCTTCACCGAGGCCGACGGCAAGACCACGACCGGGCTCGCGGCCTATCTCAAGGCGCGCAACATCAAGCGGCTGTTCGTCGGGGGACTGGCGACCGATTTCTGCGTCGCATGGACCGCGCTCGATGGCCGCAAGGCGGGCTTTGAGACCTATGTCGTCGAAGATGCCTGCCGCGGCATCGACACCCAGGGCTCGCTGGCGAAAGCCTGGGCGGACATGGCCAAGGCCGGCGTCAAGCGAATCCAGTCGGCCGATATCGCGGTGTAGCGCGGAAGACGAAATTAGATCGAGTTCGTAGCGACGACGGAAGTGCGCTCCTTCTCCCGCTTGCGGGGGAGGGCTGGGGTGGGGGCCTCCGCAAAACATACTGGTCGAGTGGATAGACTTTCCCCTACCCGCCGCGCTTCGCGCCATAGCCGAAGCTACGCTTCGGCGTTCTCGTCTTTGGATAAGAACGGCCGCCGAAGGCGGCCTACGCTCCCCTGCAAGCGGGAGAGGTAACCAACCTCGTACCCTAGGCCGCGCTGTTCGGCTCGTTGCCGTTGGCCGCCGCCGCGCTTGCCCTGGCGCCGCCCTTGGCGACCGCGACCAGCGCCGGCCGCAGCACGCGATCGCCGATCATGTAGCCGGCCTGCACCACCTGGACCACCGTTCCCGCGGGCACCGAGGGGTCGGGGACTTCGTACATCGCCTGCTGGAAATTCGGATCAAACTTCTCGCCAGAGGGATCGAACTTCTTGACGCCGTTTTTCTCCAGCGCATTGAGCAGCGACCGTTCGGTCAATTCGACGCCCTCGATCAGTGCCTTCAGGCCGGGATCGGCGTTTGCCTTGGCCTCCGCCGGGACCGCATCCAGCGCGCGCTGCAGGTTGTCGGCGATATCGAGCACGTCGCGCGCGAAACCGGTGATGCCGTAGACTCGCGCGTCGCCGACCTCGCGGGCGGTGCGCTTGCGGAGGTTTTCCATTTCCGCCAGCGTCCGCAGCATCTTGTCGCGCGCTTCGGCGGCCTCCTTCGCCAGCGCCTCGACTGAACCGGTTTCGGGATCGTCGGGCATGATGTAGGGTTTTGAAACGACGGGCTCGGGTCCCTGCGCCGGTTTCACCGAATCATCATTCTGCCGGTTGGGGTCGGTCATAGACTGCCTTCTCGCGAAATCGCTGGGATAAATGGGAGTTGCTGGCCGCCATATCGTGCTTTAAACGGCAAAAATCAAGCGCAACTACCCCCTGCGCCGGCCCGGATCAGCCGCCCAGCATCCGGCTGACGATGCGGGCGGCGTAATCCACCGTCGGAATTACCCTGGCATAATTGAGCCGGGTCGGTCCGATCACGCCGAGAACGCCCACAATATGACCGGTAGCGTCGCTGTAGGGCGCGATGATGGTGGAGGAACCGGACAGCGAAAACAGCTTGTTCTCCGACCCGATGAATATTCGCACGCCCTCGGCGCGCTCGGCGCGGCCGAGCAGATCGATCACGCCGCGCTTGGTTTCGAGATCGTCGAACAACAGCCGCACCCGCTCCAGGTCTTCCAGCGCATGCAGGTCTTCCAGGAGATTGGCGTGACCGCGCACGATCAGCTGGCGGTCGTCGCTTTCGCCGCCGGACCAGCTTGCGATCCCGGCGGCGATCACCTTCTGCGTCAACTGGTCGAGTTCGGCGCGACTTGCCGTCAGCGCGGTTTCAAGCTCGAGCCGCGCTTCCGCGAGCGTCCGTCCCCTGATCCGCGAATTGAGGAAATTGGTGGCCTCGGTCAGCGCGGAGGAGGGCACTCCGGGCGGCAGCGTCAGCACGCGGTTCTCGACCTGGCCGTCCTCGCCGACCAGGACCACCAGCGCCCGCTCCGGTTCCAGCCGCACGAACTCGATGTGCTTCAGGCGCGAATTGGATTTTGCAGTGAGCACCACGGCCGCCGCACGGGTCAGGCCGGATAGCCGCGTCAGGGCCTCGCCGAGGGCTGCCTCGACCGACTGCGCCCGGCCGACGGAGGCAAGCTGGCTCTGGATCGACTGCCGCTCCGCCTCGGTGAGGTCGCCAAGCTGCATCAGGGCGTCGACGAAAAACCTCAAGCCGAATTCGGTCGGCAGCCGGCCCGCCGAGGTATGCGGCGCGTAGATCAGGCCGAGTTGTTCGAGATCGGCCATCACATTGCGCACCGAGGCCGGCGACAACGGCACCGCGATCAGCCGCGAGATGTTGCGCGAGCCGACCGGCTCGCCGGTCGCCAGGTAACTCTCGACGATTTGGCGGAAAATGTCGCGCGAGCGCTCGTTGAGCTGGGCCAAGCCCGCATTCGGCGCGATCAGACCGATGGGATCGTGATGGGCCACGACGTACTCCTTAACACCACGCCTAATCTGTCCATGTCGGGGGCCGGTTACAAGCAGGCATTAGCACCTTAAGGGGTGGCAAAAGCCTTGCCGCTGCCCGTTCCCCCTCCTACAAGCACCGCCAGTCAGTCTTTATTGCATTTTCGGAGGATTTCTCATGCGGCCAAGCCGCCGTGCGCCGGATGAACTGCGCGCCGTGTCGCTGGAACGCGGCGTGGTCAAATATGCCGAGGGTTCCTGCATGGTTAAATTCGGCGACACCCATGTGCTGGTCACCGCCACGCTGGAAGAGCGGCTGCCGCCCTGGCTCAAGGGCCAGGGCCGCGGCTGGGTCACCGCCGAATATGGCATGCTGCCGCGGGCGACGCTGGAGCGCACCCGCCGCGAGGCGTCCGCCGGCAAGCAAGGTGGCCGCACCGTCGAGATCCAGCGCCTGATCGGCCGCTCGCTGCGTGCCGCGATCGATCTCGAGGCGCTCGGCGAGCGCCAGATCACGGTCGACTGCGACGTGCTGCAGGCCGATGGCGGCACCCGCACCGCTTCGATCACCGGCGCCTGGGTCGCACTCGCCGACTGCATCTCGTGGATGAAGGCGCGCAACATGATCAAGACCAACGTGCTGCGCGACAATGTGGCGGCGATCTCCTGCGGCATCTATGGCGGCGTCCCGGTGCTCGACCTCGATTACGCCGAGGATTCGGAAGCCGACACCGACGCCAATTTTGTCATGACCGGCGATGGCCGCATCATCGAGGTGCAGGGCACCGCAGAAAAAACGCCGTTCTCGGAAGGTGAATTTCTGGCGCTGATGGCGCTGGCACGCAAAGGCGTGGCGCGGCTGGTAGACCTGCAGAAAATGGCCGTGGCATAGTTCAAGGGCATGCACCGTCGAATTACCGGAAAACTCGTGATCGCGACCCACAATCCCGGCAAGCTCGCCGAGATGCGCGAACTGCTGGCGCCGCACGGCGTGGAAGCGATTTCGGCGGGCGAGCTCGGCCTCGGCGAGCCCGAGGAGACCGGCGACAGCTTTGTCGCCAACGCCCGGATCAAGGCGATCGCGGCGGCGAAGGCCGCGCGGCTGCCGGCCTTTGCCGACGATTCCGGCCTCGCGGTTGACGCGCTCGACGGCGCGCCGGGAATTTTCTCCGCGCGCTGGGCCGGCCCGACCAAGGATTTTGGCGTGGCGATGAGCCGGATCGAACGGCTGCTGCAGGAGCGCGGCGCGAAAGCGCCGGCGCAGCGAAAGGCGCATTTCGTTTCCGCGTTGTGCGTCGCCTGGCCTGACGATCATCTCGAGGAGGTCGAGGCGCGCGCCGACGGCACATTGGTTTGGCCGCCGCGCGGAACGGCCGGCTTCGGCTACGATCCGATGTTCATGCCCGATGGATTTACGCGTACCTTCGGCGAGATGAC
>DATNMT010000210.1:0-3961 GCA_035602495.1 Bradyrhizobium sp. | reverse complement strand
AGGAGATGTTCAAGCATGCCTGCGGGGTCGGCCTGGAGGGTGTTGTGTCCAAGGTCCGGGACAGCCGGTATCAGTCCGGTCGCAGCAACGATTGGGCGAGAAAGATATGCGCCCAGGCGCGAGACGCTGCCAATCTGCGGTTTTGCGCTGAAGGGAAGTTCGACGGCATCTGTCTCGGCTTGCCGAGCATCACAACATGACCGGCATCGCCAATGCTACAACGGCCGTTAAGATTGGCTATGTCACCGGGACACGACAACCATCCAAATTGGTTCGAGCAGTAGCATCATCGCTACTGAACCCATAGACCATTGGTTATCGCCGAACGGTTCGGCACGCTCGAGACCGCCACCCAAGAGAGGGAGCCTGCCGCCACGTTGGCTGATCCTGATCTGAATGGTCTACGGCATGGAACAGTCGCTCGCCAAAATTGACGGCCGTCATGGCGCGCCGGGTTGCAAGTCGCAAGCCTCAGTGGATCACAGCTGTCGGTAGCGGCCGAGTTTCTTTCTTCAATAAATATACAGTCGAAATGGCCTTGGTCGGTGATCGTCATGCTGCGGCCTCATCCAACCCCGGTGGAGCGTTCGAATGCATAACATCGTACGGACAACGGCCGCCGCCATCGTCATGCTTGCTGGTGCCGGCGCGGTGCGCGCCGCAGCCGAGGACGGGAGCGGAACGCTTTTGAAAGGCAAAGCCGCGTTCGGCTCATGGCAACAGGATAAACCGGGCCTCAGGCGCCTGATTAAGCCGCAGGATCTGCCGCCGGTCGGCAAATCGACGCCGAATTTCAGCGAAGTCGCACCGATGCCACCCGGCGCCAAGCCGCGCGTGCCACCGGGCTTTCTGGTCGAGATGGTGGCGTCAGGCTACGCCGGTCCGCGCGCCATCCGCGTGGCGCCAAACGGCGACCTGTTTTTCGCCGACAGCGCGTCCAACTCCATACATGTGCTGCGGGTCCCATCCGGGACCGCCTCGCCGACCAAAAACGAAGTCTTCGCCAGCGGGCTCACCCAGCCGTTCGGGATCGCGTTCTATCCGCTCGGGCCGAATCCGGAATGGGTCTATGTCGCCAACAGCGACGGCGTCGTCCGCTTTCCGTACAAGAACGGCGACCTGATCGCGACCGGTAAGCCGGAACAGATCGTCGGAAATATTCCGTGGGTTCATCATTGGGCGCGCGACATCGCGTTTACCCCCGACGGCAAGCGGTTGCTGCTCTCGGTCGGCTCCGGATCGAACGTCGCGCTCGACATGTTCCCCGAACCCGAAGTCAAGGGCGGCCTGCAGGCATGGATCAAGAGCGAGCCGCTCGGCGCGGCCTGGGATACCGAGGAGCGACGCGCCGACGTGCTGTCCTACGATCCTCACGGCAAGAACGAGAAGATCCTGGCGACGGGCCTGCGCAACTGTGCCGGCATCACCATTCAACCGGCGACCGGCCTGCCCTGGTGCGTCGTCAACGAGCGCGATGAGCTCGGCGACAACACGCCATTCGAATATGCCACCGCGGTCAAGGACAGCGCGTTCTACGGTTGGCCCTGGTACTACATCGGATCCAACGAGGACCCGCGCCACAAAGGCGCGCGGCCGGACCTGAAGGGCAAGGTGACGGTTCCGGACGTGCTGATGCAGGCGCACTCCGCGCCGCTTCAGATCGTGTTCTACGAAGGCAACGATTTTCCTGCTTCCTACAAGGGCAGCGCCTTCGTCGCCCTGCACGGCTCATGGAATCGTGCGGAACGGACCGGCTACAAGGTCGTGCGCCTGCTGTTCGACAACGCCGGCAAGCCGACCGGCGAATACGAGGACTTCCTGACCGGGTTCGTCATTTCCGACAAACAGGTCTGGGGCCGGCCCGTCGGCGTCGCGGTCGCGAAGGACGGTTCGCTCTTCGTCACCGAAGACGGCAACGGCACGATCTGGCGCGTCAGCCATCAGAAGGTCGCGTCCAACAATTGACGGGATCCGGCTCAAGCGCTGCAGATGCCGACGAACATCCTCGCACCACCGATCGAAAGGCTCAAGCGATGACGATCAAAGCGATCAATCCCGCCACCGGCGAGACATTTGCGAGTTATCAGGAGATGACGGATGACGGCCTTCGAGACGCTATCAGCAAGGCGCATAATGAGTTTCTCGATTGGCGACGAACAGGCTTTTCGAGCCGCGCCGGCCTGATGCGCCAGGCGGCGAAGGTATTGCGGGAAAACGCCGGCAAATATGCTGATCTGATGGCGAGGGAAATGGGAAAGCCGATCCGCGACGGCGTTGCCGAGGTCCAGAAATGCGCAGCTGCCTGCGACTACTACGCCGACAACGCCGAGCGATTTCTCGCAGCCGAACCGATCAAGACCGAAGCCCGCAAAAGCTATGTCATCTTCCAGCCGCTCGGCGTCGTGCTCGCGGTGATGCCGTGGAATTTTCCATTCTGGCAGGTTTTCCGGTTTGCCGCGCCGGGGCTGATGGCCGGCAATGGTGCGGTGATGAAGCACTCCTCGAATGTGCCGGGCTGTGCGGTTGCCATCGAAAGAGTGTTTCAGGATGCGGGTTTTCCAAAGGATCTGTTCCGCACCTTGATGATCTCCAACGCGCAGGTTGACGCGGTGCTCGAAAACCCGCTGGTGCGCGCGGCCACCCTGACCGGCAGCGGCCCCGCCGGACGCGCGGTAGCCGGCAAGGCCGGCTCGCTTCTGAAGAAGACCGTGCTCGAGCTCGGCGGCAGCGATCCCTATCTGGTCCTCGAGGACGCCGACCTCGATCTCGCCGCAACCGTCTGCGCCAGAGGACGATTGATCAATACGGGCCAAAGTTGCATCGCCGCCAAGCGCTTTATCGTCGTCGACAAAGTGCACGACCGGTTTGTCGAACTCTTCGTCAAACGCATGGCCGCTCCCAAAATGGGCGATCCCCTTAAACAGGACACTGAAATCGGTCCGCTGGCGCGGCATGATCTTCGGGACACGCTGCATCGACAGGTCGAGAGCAGCATCGCAAAGGGCGCGCGCTGCGTGCTCGGCGGCGAGATTCCGAGGGGGCCCGGCGCCTATTATCCGCCAACCGTCCTTACCAAGGTGACGAAAGGCATGCCCGCTTATGCAGAAGAATTGTTTGGCCCGGTGGCGTCGGTGATCCGGGTCGACAACGAGGATGCCGCGATCGCGGCGGCTAATGATTCGGTGTTCGGACTGGGCGGCGGCGTCATCACAGGCGATATCGCGCGCGGTGAGCGCGTCGCCGCCGAGATCGAGAGCGGCAATGTGTTCGTCAACGACAACGTCCGCTCCGATCCGCGGCTACCCTTCGGCGGTGTCAAGCAAAGCGGTTATGGTCGCGAGCTTTCGCACTATGGCATCAAGGAGTTCGTCAATATCAAGACGGTCGTGGTGGGCTGAGGCGGACCCAAGTTGATGCCCGTCAACGCGACGATTGACCGCGGCGCGATAGTGATGGCCAACCCCGCTGAAAGGATAATGCGATGGACGTCGGTTTCATCGGGCTCGGCCACATGGGTGCGCCAATGGCGCGGAACCTGCTAAAGGCTGGCCATCATCTCATCGTCTACAATCGCACGCGCAGCAAGGCTGAAACCCTGGCGCGCGAGGGCGCGCAAGTCGCCGACCGCGTTGCCGATGCCTGCCAGGGCGAAATTCTCATCACGATGCTCGCCGACGACCCGGCGGTTGAGGGCGTCGTGTTCGGAGACTGCGGTGCGCTTTCCGCGCTTCGCCGCGATGCCATCCACATTTCCATGAGCACGATCAGCGTGGCGCTGTCCGATCACCTGACTGAGGCGCATGGCAAAGCCGGCCAGGGTTACATCGCCGCGCCTGTGTTCGGGCGGCCGGAGGCTGCGGCGGCAGCCAAGCTTTTCATCATCGCGGCCGGCGCTGACGCGATGCTCAAGCGTTGCCATCCGCTGTTTGATGCGATGGGTCAGGAGACTTTTGTCATCAGC
>DATNMT010000200.1:0-9562 GCA_035602495.1 Bradyrhizobium sp. | reverse complement strand
CGAGCCGGTCGCGCGCGTCAGGTTCGACGAATTCCTCAAGCAGAATGGCACGACCGGAAAGCTGCCGCCCAATACCGACAAGGACACGTTGTTCAAGCAATTCCAGGCCTGGCAGGCCGAGCAGAACGCAAGGGCGCAGGCAGCGCCGGCGCAGAAGCCGCGGTAACGCCCAAACTAGCCGTCGGCAGGCCAAGGCTTCATGCCTTGGCCGGTCGCGATTCCGACGGCACGAAGATTTCCTGTTCGACGCCGACCCCCCTTAAGCCGGCGGGCATCACGCATCAGCCAGCGAATGACCGGATGTTCGTCAGGGGCGGAAGGCCTCGACACGGCGGCGCTCAATCCTCCGGCTCGATCCCTCGCTTCAGCGCGGTGCGGGCGGCGTCGCGATGCTCCGGCGTGATATGGGTCGAGACCAGCCGGATCGCGGTGGCGAGCACCGCGGCATCGTCGGTGAAGCCGAGCACCGGCAGCATGTCCGGAATGAAATCGAATGGCAGGATGAAATAGGCGATCGCGCCCAAGAGCGCCGCCTGCACATGGCGCGGCGTCTGTTTGTCGAAGGCGCAGTAATAGGCCGCGAGCAGATCCTCGGCGAAGGGGATTTTCGCGATCACCTTCTTCAGCTTGATCCAGAAGCGCCGGCGCACGCTCTCGCGGTCTTCGGCCAGCCGGTCGGCCGGCTCAAAACCCGCGGTATGTTCTGACGCCATCATGGGGCTCCCTGGCAGGCCTGCCGGTAAATCGCCGCGGCGGGTACGCCCGAAAG
Organism: Bradyrhizobium sp.; assembly: GCA_035602495.1. Taxonomy (GTDB): domain Bacteria; phylum Pseudomonadota; class Alphaproteobacteria; order Rhizobiales; family Xanthobacteraceae; genus Bradyrhizobium. The sequence continues at coordinate 8,793 of DATNMT010000200.1, read as the reverse complement.
TGGGGATTTCGCAGACCCGCTGCAAGATTGAGGGGAACCGGATCAGGCAACCCCAAGCTGACTGGCGATCGCATTCATCGCCTTCGCCAGCTCGATATCGCGCGCGGTGACGCCGCCGGCGTCGTGGGTCGCCAGAACCACTTCCACCGTCTTGTAAACATTGCGCCATTCCGGGTGATGGTCGCTCTTTTCCGCGACCAAAGCGGCGCGGGCCATGAAGCCGAAGGCTTCGTTGAAATCCTTGAAAATGAAGGTGCGCGCGATCGCCTCGCGGCCGGGCACCTCCAGCCATCCCGGCAGCCCCTTGAGGGCCGATTTCCGCGCCTCCGCCGACAGCCGCTCCGCCATGACAGCCTCCTGTTTCACATCAACCTTTACCCTAACACCGAACCTGACACCCCGGATCCCCGTCACAATTGGGCGGCAAAGCCGGTCCGGACCCGGTCCGGTAACCATGACCGAGTTGTAACCCCGCGCGGTTGGGGAATTTGCTACAATATGGGTCTAACCGCATTGGCAATATGAAATTGGACCTCAAACGGTTATTTGCCAGATCGATGTCCGGCGGCCTCGAGTTCGCCGGACCGCCGGCGCCTCCATCGCCGCGATCGGCCAAGCGGCAGATGATGTTCATCACGCTGGCGGGCCTTTTGGCCATCATCGGCACGCTCGCGGCTGGCTATTACTTTGCGATGCGGCCGGAAATCCTGCGGATCGCGGTCGGTCCTGCCAACAGCGACGACCTCAAGGTGGTGCAGGCGCTGACCCAGGCCTTCGCCCAGTCGCACAGTCATATCCGGCTGCGTCCGATCCAGACCGACGGCGCCGCCGCCAGCGCCAAGGCGCTCGAGGAGGGCAAGGCCGATCTCGCCATCATCCGCGGCGATCTCGAGGTGCCAAAAAATGCCCAGGCGGTGGCGACGCTGCGCAAGAATGTCGCGGTGCTGTGGGTGCCGCCGCCGGCCAAGGGCAAAGGCAAGAAGTCGAGCCCGAAGATCACCAAGATCGCGCAGCTCGGCGGACACCGCGTCGGCGTGGTCGGCCGCACGCCGGCCAATGTCAATTTGCTCAAGGTGATCCTGCATCAATATGGCGTCGATCCGAACAAGGTCGAGATCGTCCAGTTCCCGGCCAGCGAGGCCGCCGACGCGATCCGCAACCAGAAGGCGGACGCCTATCTCGCCGCCGGTCCGGTCAACAGCAAGATCACCGCGGATGCGATCAATGCTTCGGCGCATGACGGCGGCACGCCGACCTTCCTCGCCATCGATTCGGCCGAAGCGATCGCGCAGAATCACCCGACATACGAGGCCTCCGAGATTCCCGCCGGTGCCTTTGGCGGCTCGCCCGACCGGCCCGACGACGAGGTGAAGACGATCAGCTTCTCCCACCACATCGTCGCGCGCAAAGGGCTGTCGGAAGACACCGTCGCCGCCTTCACCCGGCAATTGTTCGCGATCCGGCAGCAGGTCATGACGGAATTCCCGCTGGCGGCGAAGATCGAGACCCCTGACACCGACAAGGACGCCGCGATCCCCGTGCATCCGGGCGCCGCCGCCTTCGTCGACGGCGAGGAGAAAACCTTCCTCGATCGCTACAGCGATTACATCTGGTGGGGGCTGATGGCGCTCTCGGCGATGGGCTCGGCCGGCGCCTGGTTCGCGGGCTATCTGAAAAAGGACGAGCGCAACACCAACACCACTTTGCGCGAGCGCCTGCTGGACATGATCGCGAAGGCGCGCCGCAGCGAATCCGCCGAGGAACTCGACGCGATGCAGGCCGAGGCGGACGACATTTTGCGCGACACGCTGCAATGCTTCGATCACGGCGCCATCGAGGAAGGGGCGCTGACCGCCTTCAACATCGCGCTCGATCAATTCCACCATGCGGTGGCCGACCGCAGAGCGATGCTCACGAGCATGCCGCAAAATCTGCAACGGGCCGGCGCGCAGTTCCGGGCCACCGGCGCCCTGTAAGCGGCCATTGCTGTAATCGGCCCGTCACAGAATCTTCCTAGGTCTGTCGGAGCTTTCAGCTCACTTGTCGATCGACCAAGGAGGCTCGCATGACCATCAGGATCCCCCGCATCAACGCCAACGGATTTTCCCGCCGGCGGTTTCTTTCCACCGCCGCGGCGACCGGGGCCGGCGCGCTCGGCACGCTCGCGATGCCCTATCTCAGCCGCGCCGCCGACCGGCCGGTGGTCACCCATGGCGTGCAATCCGGCGACGTCGGCGCCGACGGCGGCGTGGTGTGGGCGCGCGCGGATCGGCCGTCGCAAATGCTGGTCGAGGTCGCCACCACCGAATCGTTCAACAATGCGAGGGCCTTGCCGCCGATCGCAGCACTGCCCGAGAGCGACTTCACCGCCAAGATGCTGCTGGAAAACCTTCCCGGCGGGCAGGAGATTTTTTATCGGGTCCGGTTCCGCGACCTGTCGCATCCCGACGTGTCGAGCGAGCCGGCGATCGGCCGCTTCCGCACTGCGCCCGCCGACAGGCGCGACGTGAGCTTCGTCTGGGGCGGCGACGTCGCCGGCCAGGGCTGGGGCATCAATCCCGACGATGGCGGCATGGTCACCTACGCCACCATGCGCAAACACCGACCGGATTTCCTGCTGCATTCCGGCGACACCATCTATGCCGACGGCGTCATCCCCGCCGAGGTGAAGCTGCCCGACGGCAAGATCTGGAAGAACGTCACGATCCCGGAGAAGGCAAAAGTCGCCGAGACGCTCGACGAATTCCGTGCCGCGCACAAATACAATTTCCTCGACGACAATGTGCGCGCCTTCAACGCCGAGGTGCCGATCTTCGTGCAGTGGGACGACCACGAGGTCATGAACAACTGGTCGGCGTCGAAAGAAATTCCCGCCGCCTACAAGGTGCGCGACATCTCGCTGCTCGCCGCGCACGCCGCGCGCGCGTTCCACGAAATGTATCCGATGCGCGAAAGCATCGTCGAGCCGGGCCGGGTCTATCGCACCTTGAGCTATGGGCCGCTGCTCGACGTCTTCATGCTGGACGAGCGCAGCTATCGCGGCCCCAACGGTCCCAACCTGCAAACCAGCTACGGCCCGGAAAGCTACTTCCTCGGCCCCGACCAGCTGTCGTGGCTGAAGCGCGCCTTGCTGAACTCGCGCGCCACCTGGAGGGTGATCGCCTCCGACATGCCGCTCAGCCTGATCGTCTATGACGACGCGCCGAACAAGAAGGACTCGGAAGCGTTTGCGCAAGGCGACGGCCCGCCGCGCGGCCGTGAGCTGGAGATCGCCGACGTGCTGCGTTTCATCAAGACCTCCGGCGTCACCAACACGGTGTGGCTGACGGCGGATGTGCATTACGCGGCCGCCCACTACTACAACCCCGACAAGGCGCAGTTCCAGGATTTTGAGCCGTTCTGGGAATTCGTCTCCGGTCCGCTGCATGCCGGAACCTTCGGACCGAACGAGCTCGACAACACGTTCGGACCCGAAGTGAAGTTCATCAAGGCGCCGGGTCTCGACAAGCAGAACCTGCCGCCATCCGCCGGCATGCAGTTCTTCGGTCACGTCAAGATCGACGGCGCCAGCGGACAGATGATTGTGACCTTGCGCGATCGCGCCGACGTGGCGCTGTGGTCGACCACGCTCGATCCCAAATTGGGATAGCACCGCGCGAACGAAGCAACCGGCGAGCGGCGTCCGTCAGCAGCCGGCGTCGCCGCCGGACCGGCGATTCAGCAGGGCGCGCAGCGCGTCGGTCGAATGCGGTTTGAGCAGCCTCGGCCTATCAGCGAAAGCCGCGGGCAGGCGAACATCGGCGCCATATCCGGTGACGAAGACGAAGGGGATTTTCAGGCGGTCCAGCCGCTCGGCGATCGCAAAACTGTTTTCGCGGATCAGGCCGACATCGAGCAGCGCGAAATCCGGCGCCCGGGCGGCGATCATGTCCAGCGCGGTCGCCACGCTTGCCGCAGTCCGGACCGCCTTGACGCCGAAACCGAGGATCGTGTCCTCGAAGTCGAGCGCGATGATCGGATCGTCCTCGACGATCAGCACGTCCTCGGGCACGCGGTCGAAGGCGCTTTGTTCCATGATCTCGCTGACGACGCGTCCCAGCATCAAATCCGAACCAAATCCGAACCGGCCTGCCGCTGAAGAAAAAAAGCGCGGCGGCCGGTTCCCGATGTGAAACCATCACATCGCGGTTTCGTTTGTCTGTGCACTTGTGCACTTAACGATCCGGCGTGGGCCGCTATTGTGGAGAACCGCGAGCCCAAGGAACCCGCAAATGCCGTTGCGCAAAAATCCCGACACTGCCGACCGCCCCTACAACAACCTGTTGCGGCGGCTCAGCGCGCAAGACTTTGCGCTGATTGCGCCGCATCTGGCGCATGAGGAATCCCAGCCGAACGATCTGCTCTATAATCCCGGCGACGATGTCGAGACCGTCCACTTTCCCTGCGGCCCTACTCTCGCGTCCTTTCTGGTTGCCAACGAGGACGGCCGCGATGTCGAAACCATTCTGGTCGGCCGCGAAGGCGCCGTTGGCGGCATCGTCAGCCAGGGATACCTGCCGGCCTATACCCGCATCATGGTCAAGTTCGGCGGGCCGTTCGCGCGCCTGCAGGTCGGAAAACTCAATGCGGCGAAGGTCAAATCGCCCACGCTGCGCAACGTGTTCGCGCGTTATGCCGACTGCATGATGGCGCAGATGTTCCAGTCGACCGCCTGCAATGCGATCCATTCGATCGAGCAGCGCACCGCGAAATGGATCATCTCGGCGATGGAGCGCACCAACGGCGAGGACGTGGTGCCGCTGACGCATGAGCAGCTTGCGACGCTGCTCGGCGTCGGCCGCAGCTACACCAGCCGGGTGATTCAAGTCTTCAAGGCGGATGGCGTGCTGGAGACCCGCCGCGGTTCGATCCTGGTGCGCAACCGCGAGGCCCTGCAAATCCGGTCCTGCCTCTGTAACGAATCCGTCAAGAACCACTTCGAGGAAGTGCTGCGCGGGATTTATCCGACCGGGGAAGCCGGCCACGGCTGACGCCGGGGCTGACGGCTTCTGATCAGGCCACCCCGCGACGGCGATTATCACAAGAGGTTCGCTTCGCGTCCGCCGCGGTTTCCTTCGCCGAGAAAAAAGGTTGCCTAATCCGAGGGTTGTATTACCATCTCGATGTCTTCTGAAGTTGCGTCCGAAATTGCAGGGGATCGAGTGGCCGACCAATCCGCCAGCGGACCGGCATCGGGACAGGGTCGCAAGCTGCCGGTCCTCTTCATCCACGACGCCGCGATCGGCGATTTCATTGCCACCGTGCTGCTGGTGGCGATGCCGAACGTCGATCTCCGGGGCATCGTGATCGCCGCCGCCGACTGCATTCCGCAGCCCGGCATCGATGCGGCCAGCCGGCTTCAACAATCTAGACGGCTTCTACGATTACGTCGCAACGCAGCTCGCACGTTCGGCGTGAAGATCGCGCAACGCGCCTTTGCAAACAGGAGGGAGCAATGAACAACATGCCACGGCTTTTCGGGATCGCCGCGCTGATCGCAACGGGCGTTGGCGTGGCGTCTGCGACACCGGCGCTGGCGCAATCGGCGGCCGAGCTTGCATTCCGCAATACCGTGAAGGGACCGCCGCCGGGCTGGTACGGCCCGGTCTTCAAGCTCAGCCATGACTACCCGGAGACGGTGCCGAGCGAGTGTGCCGAATGCACCTGGCTCAAGCTCAACGTCGATTTCCGCACCAAATTCCCGCCGCCCGCCGGCAATCCCTGGACCTCCGGCAACTGGTCGGAATATCTCAAGCGGATTCTCGACTATGTGAAGCAGGGCCAGGATCCGCAATTCGGCAACACGCCCGGCTTTCAGATCAAGGTCGGCGGCAAGACCCGCTGGTTCAACGTGCCCTGGATGGCCTACGACCCGGCGGCGGGCCGCGAATTCGCGCATGGCACCACCAATGAGCGCACCGCCTTTCCCGAGGACCTGATTCCGCCGTCGAACAATCCGCAAAGCGTCCAAAGCCCGCACGCCGTCAATCTCATCGCCGGCATGTCGCAGTCGTGCCCGGACATTTACAGGAAGATCGGCTTCGAGACCTGGGCGGTCGGCTATTACAACGAATGGGGCGGGATGGCGTTCGGCAAGGCCATCCCCAAGAGCGGCCGGCCGCAGGTCGTCGATTATCTGGGCACCCAGATGCCGGCCGGATTACCGTTCCCGCAAGGCACGGTGGTGGTCAAGTTCCTCACCACCAACGCGCCGGTGGACTGCGTGCCCTATTTGAAGGGCTCGCCGGAGTGGCAGATCGACCGCCACGTGCTGAACGAGGCGGCCCAGAAATACACCTGCACGCGCGCGGTGCAAATCTCGCGCCTCGTCCAGGTCGACGTGGCGGTGACGGACGCCCGCTCGCCCACGGGCTGGGTCTACGGCACCTATTCCTACGACGGCGGCCAAAGCGGCACCACGTTCTGGGACCATCTGCTGCCGCTCGGCATTCAATTCGGTTCCGATCCCTGGACCTTCCCCGCGGCACCGAAGGGCGAATCCGTGCCGGCGCAACAAAGCGTGCTCAATCCCGACGTGAAAATCTTCGAGCATTTCGGCTGCAACCATCGGCTCGCCGGACCGGTCGACAATTCGCAGTCGTCCTGCTTGTCGTGCCACGGCAGCGGCTTCGCGCCGCCCAAGGGCGCGGTGTTGAAATTCGGCGTCAACGTGCCGCCGTCGTTCGCCTTCACCGGCCTGTGCACGCAATATTCGGCGATGAACGCCGCCTATTTCGACAACATCTTGTCGCCGCAGAAATTCGCCGGCGGCATGTTCCCGGACGCGCTGCCGCTCGATACCTCGCTGCAGCTGCAGGCCGCATTCCGGCAATACGGGCAGTTCAACACCTTCAAGGCGCCTGTCGCCTGCACGCTCGGCAACTAGATCGCGGGGGCCGTGATGACCGAAATCTCCCGCCGCGAGATCGTCGCCGGCTCGGCCGCGCTCGCGCTGACGAGCGTCTCCACTGCAGCGCTCGCGCAGCAAGTCGCGCCCAAGCGATGAAAAACCACAACGAGGAAGTGCAGTGGGTGGTTTATGACGCCGAGCAGGCCGTCACCGCTGGGGCAGCCGGGCTTTTGCCCCGAAAATCGGCTAATCAAATCGCAAACAACCCATTGTTTTCCGGCGATTTCTGACTATATTGCAGCGCAACGCGTAGGGTGTGCCCGGTCCTTTTGGCCGGGCTTCCTTTTTGGGCGCGAGACGCGCCCTTCGAACTCCAGGTTTTGAGCGCGATCCGGAAAAGTGGGTCCCGGTTTTCCGGCGAGATCGTGCTCCAGCCATTGCCTGATGCAGAAGAAGAGCTATGAAACTTCGCAACGTCGCCATTATCGCCCACGTCGACCACGGCAAAACCACGCTGGTCGATCGCCTGCTGCAGCAGTCCGGCACCTATCGCGAGAACCAGCGTGTGGTCGAACGTGCGATGGATTCCAACGACCTGGAGCGTGAGCGCGGCATCACCATTCTGGCCAAGGCGGCTTCCGTGCAGTGGAAGGACACCCGCATCAACATCGTCGACACCCCGGGCCACGCCGATTTCGGCGGTGAGGTCGAGCGCATCCTCAACATGGTGGACGGCGCGCTGGTGCTGGTCGACGCCGCCGAAGGCCCGCTGCCGCAGACCAAATTCGTGGTGTCGAAGGCGCTCAAGGTCGGGCTGAAGCCGATCGTCGTCATCAACAAGGTCGATCGTCCCGACGCGCGGCCGACCGAAGTCATCAACGAGGTGTTCGACCTGTTCGCGGCGCTGGACGCGTCCGAGGAGCAGCTCGATTTCCCGATTCTCTATGGGTCGGCCAAGCAGGGCTGGATGGCGGAGAGGCCGGAAGGTCCGAAGGACAAGGGCATGCAGCCGTTGTTCGATTTGATATTGCGCCATGTCGCTCCGCCGACGGTCGAGGACGGCCCGTTCCGCATGATCGGCACGATTCTCGAGGTCAACCCCTATCTCGGCCGCATCATCACCGGCCGCATCACCTCCGGCAGCATCAAGCCGAACCAGGCGGTGAAGGTGCTCGGCGGCGACGGCAAGCTGATCGAGAACGGGCGAATCACAAAAATCATCGCGTTCCGCGGCATCGAGCGCACGCCGCTGGAAGAGGCCGAAGCCGGCGACATCGTCGCCATTGCCGGCCTCACCAAGGGCACCGTCGCCGACACCTTCTGCGATCCCACGGTCGATACGCCGCTCAAGGCGCAGCCGATCGATCCGCCGACGGTGGCGATGTCGTTCATCGTCAACAATTCCCCGCTCGCCGGCACCGAAGGCGACAAGGTCACGAGCCGCATGATCCGCGACCGCCTGCTGCGCGAGGCCGAAGGCAATGTCGCGCTGCGCGTCACCGAGGCCGCCGACAAGGATTCCATGGAAGTCTCGGGCCGCGGCGAATTGCAGCTTGCGATCCTGATCGAGACCATGCGCCGCGAAGGTTTTGAGCTCTCGGTGTCGCGCCCGCGCGTGGTGCTGAAGAAGGACGATGCGACCGGCGAATGGCAGGAGCCGATCGAGGAGGTCGTGATCGACGTCGACGAGGAGCATTCCGGCGTCGTCGTGCAGAAGATGAGCGAACGCAAGGCCGAGATGATCGAGATGCGCCCCTCGGGCGGGCATCGCCTGCGGCTGGTGTTCTACGCGCCGACCCGCGGCCTGATCGGCTACCAGGGCGAGCTCCTCACCGACACGCGCGGCACCGCCATCATGAATCGGCTGTTTCATTCCTACGAGCCGCACAAGGGACCGATCCAGG